>DASTDQ010000469.1:0-21701 GCA_035710305.1 Vicinamibacterales bacterium
CGGCGTGCCGCTCGTGCGGCGCATCCTGCGTCTGCTGTCCGCCGCGGGCGTGACCGACGCCGTGTTGAACCTGCATCACCTGCCGCACACGCTCACGACAGTCGTGGGAGACGGCTCGGATCTCGGACTGCGAGTCAGGTACTCGTGGGAGTCGCCCGTGCTCGGCTCGGCCGGCGGACCCGCACAGGCGATGCCGTTGTTGTCGGGATTCGGGATTGGGGATCGGGGATTCGGGCGAACCGTGCTGATCGTGAACGGCGACACGCTGACAGACCTCGATCTGCGTGCGCTCGTCGACGACCATCGCCGTTCGGGGGCTCTCGTGACCATGGCCGTCATCCCCAACGCCGAGCCGGAGAAATACGGCGGCGTTGCCGTTGCCGCAGACGGAGCGGTCACCGGGTTCGTGAAACGCGGGTCGCACGAGCCCTCCTTTCACTTCGTCGGCGTGCAGGCGGCCGAGCCGGGAGCCTTCGAGACCGTGCCGCGAGGAACCCCGTGCGAAGTCGGCACGCTCTATTCCTCGTTGTTCGTCTCGCGGCCGGGCGCTATCCGGGCATTCCGCACGCATGCGGAGTTCCTCGACATCGGCACGCCGTCCGACTACCTGTCGGCGTCGCTCCGCCTCTCGGAGCGCGAGCAGCCCGACGCGACGTTCCGCGATCGCCCTGGCGTCAGCGCGACCGCTCGAATCGAGCGCAGCGTCCTCTGGGACGATGTCGTGGTCGAAGACGGCGTGATGCTGCGCGAATGCGTGGTCACCGACGGCGTTCGCGTACCGGCCGACACGTCGTGGCACGGCGTGACGCTCCGCGCCGCCACAGGCGAGCTCGCACCGGGAGAACGACGGATCGACGGGCTGGCCATCGGAGAGTTGTAGCCCCGACATGCCTGAAGACGTGCGAGCGCGCATCGATCGTTACCTGACCGAAACGGGACTCGCCTCGCGCGGCGCGAGGGTGGTGCCGCTGACGGGAGACGCGTCGGACCGCCGTTACGTGCGCATCCTGCTGCGCGACGAGCCGTCGCAGGTCCTGGCCGTTTACCCGCAGGCGTTCGACGTCGGCCAGCTCCCCTTCGCCAACGTCGCCCGCCTCATGGCCGCCATGCCGGTCCCGGTCCCGCGTACGCTCGGGCACTCGAACACGCTCGGCATCCTGGCGTTGGACGACCTTGGTGACGTGACGCTGCAGGCGCATCTTGGCACGGCTTCTCCAACCGAGCATGCGGCGCTGTACCGGCAGGCGGTCACGCTGATCGACACGATGCAGCGGCGGGGGCGCGACCTTGCGTCGCCGGACTATCTGCCGTACGGCATCGCGTTCGACGTCGAGAAGCTTTCGTGGGAGCTCCAGTTCTTCGTGAAGCACTTTCTCGGCGCGTACCGGGGGGCGGTGCTGTCGGCCGCCGAGCGGGAGGCGCTCGACGGCGAGCTGATGCGCCTGGCCGAGGAGCTTGCCGCGGAGCCGCGCGTGCTCTGCCATCGCGACTATCACAGCCGCAACCTGATGCTGCACCACGGTCAGCTGTACATCATCGATTTTCAGGACGCGCGAATGGGCCCGGACACCTACGACCTGGTGTCGTTGCTGCGGGATTCCTATGTGGACGTGGCGGAACGGGAAGTGGACGAGCTGATCGCGTTCTTCCTCGCGCTGCGCGGCGTGAGCGCCGGAGGCGGCGCGGCGTCATCGGAGCCGCGTGCCTTCCGGCGCCGCTTCGACCTGATGGCGATGCAGCGGAACCTGAAAGCGCTCGGCACGTTCGGGTTCCAGACGACGACGCGGGGCAATACGGTGTACATCCAATACATCCCTCGAACGCTCGCCTACGTTCGCGGCAACATGGAGCGTGACGATCGGTTCGGGCGGCTTCGCGGCCTCCTGGCCGCGCACATCGAGGAGCTGCGCTAGCTGCGGCTCGCGAACCCGGCTACAATCGTCAGTTGGCCGCCGCGGGAACGAGCGGACCAGCAGGCATGCACCGATTCGGCGTCTCGACTCACCTGTTTCACGATCACCGGCTGCAACGCGACCACCTCGCGCACGTTGCCGCGCACGGATTCGAGGCGATCGAGCTGTTCGCCACGCGCTCGCATTTCGACTACCGGAGCGATCACGCCGTCGGCGACCTGCAGCAGTGGCTGGCCGACACCCGGTTGAGCGTCCATTCGATGCATGCGCCGATCGTCGAGCGCATGGACAAGGGGCGATGGGTCGGCTCGTTCTCGAATGCGTCCACCGACGACACGCGTCGACGAGCGGCTGTAGCCGAGACCGAGGCGGCATTGGCCGTGGCCTCGCGAATCCCGTTTTCCTATCTCGTCGTGCACCTGGGCATGCCGGCGGGAGAGCAGATTCCTCCCGGGGACAACGACCGCGAGGCGGCGCGGCGCAGCATCGAGGACATCGCCGCCCTCGCAGCCCGGGTTGGCGTGCGCGTCGCGCTCGAGGTCATCCCGAACCCGTTGTCGAGCGCCGAGGCGCTGGTGCGGCTCGTCGAGGAGCAGCTCGAGGGGCTCGACGTCGGGGTCTGCCTGGATTACGGGCACGCGCACCTGATGGGGGACCTCGCCGAAGCGATCGAAGCGCTTTCCGGGCATCTATGGACCACGCACGTTCACGACAACCACGGCGTGCGCGACGACCATCTGACGCCGTATTCCGGCGCGATCGACTGGGATGCGGCGATGATGGAGACGCAGAAAATCGGGTACGACGGAGTGCTGATGCTCGAGGTGTCGGATACGGGCGACCCCGTGCGGGTCCTGCAACAGTGCGTCCGCGCGCGGGAGCGGCTCGAGAAGGCGACGGACTTTTCCGACTTACACGTTCATGAGAACTGAGATCCAGAACATCGCCCGCCATGAGGGCCAGGAGGTCACCATTCACGGGTGGCTTCACAACCGGCGCTCGAGCGGCAAGATCCACTTCCTGATCGTCCGCGACGGCACCGGCTTCATCCAGGCGGTCGTGTCCAGGGCCGCCGTCGGCGACGAGACCTTCGCTCGCACGGACCACCTGTCCCAGGAAACCTCGCTGTCGGTGACGGGCGCCGTCCGCGCCGACGCGCGGGCAAAAGGGGGCTTCGAGATCGACGTCACGCGGCTCGACGTGCACGGCGAGTCACACGACTTCCCCATCACGCCCAAGGAGCACGGCGTCGATTACCTGATGGATCGGCGCCACCTGTGGATTCGGACCGAGCGCCAGGCTGCGATCCTGCGAGTCCGCCACGAGGTCATCAACGCCGCCCGCGACTTCCTCAACTCGCGCGGCTTCATCCTGTGCGACACGCCGATCTTCACTCCGACGGCCTGCGAGGGAACCTCCACGCTGTTCCCGGTCCAGTACTTCGAGGACACGACGGCGTTCCTCACGCAGAGCGGCCAGCTCTACAACGAAGCCAACGCCATGGCGCTCGGCAAGGTGTACTGCTTCGGCCCGACGTTCAGGGCCGAGAAGTCGAAAACCCGCCGTCACCTCACCGAGTTCTGGATGGTCGAGCCGGAGATGGCGTACGCAACGCTCGAGGACGTCATCGCGCTGGCGGAGGGGCTGCTCACCTTCATCGTCGGCCGCGTGCTCGAGACGCGGCGCGCCGAACTGAAGCTGCTCGATCGGGACGTGACGAAGCTCGAGGCCATCAAGGCGCCGTTCCCACGGCTGCGCTACGACGATGCCGCGAAGCTCCTCCAGGAGAAGGGCCAGCCCTTTCAGCACGGCACCGACCTCGGCGGGACCGATGAAACGGTGCTGTCCGAACAGTTCGATCAGCCCGTGTGCGTCACTCACTATCCGGCATCCATCAAGCCGTTCTACATGAAGCCGGATCCCGATCAGCCGGACAAGGCGCTCTGTGTAGACGTGCTGGCTCCCGAAGGTTACGGCGAGATCATCGGCGGCGGGCAGCGGCTCGACGATCTCGACCTGCTCCTTCAGCGCATCAAGGAACACAAGCTGCCGCAGGACGCCTTCGAGTGGTACCTCGATCTCCGGCGCTTCGGCACCGTGCCGCACGGCGGCTTCGGCATGGGCGTCGAGCGCTGCACGGCGTGGATCTGCAAGCTCGAGCACGTGCGGGAGACCATTCCGTACCCGAGAATGTTGTACCGGTTGTATCCGTAGGCTACGGAACCCCAAGCCCGAATGAAGATTGGAATGGTTTCCCTCGGCTGCCCCAAGAACCTCGTCGACTCCGAGGTGATGCTGGGGCTCGCGCAGGCGGACGGCCATCAGCTCACCGCTGACGCCGCTGACGCCGACGTCCTCATCGTCAACACCTGCGCGTTCATCGACAAAGCGAAGCAGGAATCGATCGACACGATCCTCGAGATGGCCGAGCACAAGAAGACCGGCTCGTGCCGGCGGCTCGTCGTCACCGGGTGCATGGCCGAACGCTACCGCGACGAGCTGCGCGAGCAGATTCCGGAGATCGATGCGGTGCTGGGCACGGGCGAGGTGCCCGGGATCGTGGGCGCGCTCGGGACGTCGGCGATTCCTTTGCTGCGCGCGAACGGCGAGCCGATACGACCGACCGGAGACCGGAGACCGCTTCCGACCTACATCTACTCCGCCGACACTCCGCGGCTGCTGGCAACCCCCCGTCACTACGCCTACGTGAAAGTCGCCGAAGGGTGTGACTACGCCTGCTCCTTCTGCATCATCCCCACCTTGCGAGGCCGATACCGGAGCCGCTCGCCGGAGTCGATTGTGGAGGAGGCGTCACGCCTGGCCTCGAGGGGCGTCAAGGAGCTCCTCCTGATCTCTCAGGACACGACCTTCTACGGCATCGATCGACACGAGCGCGGCGGGCTCGCCCGCCTGCTCCGCGCCCTCGACCGCGTGGACGGCCTCGAGTGGGTCCGGATGCTCTACCTCTATCCGACGACGATCACCGACGACGTCCTCGACGCCATGGCCGAGAGCGGCAAGGTCTGCAAGTACATCGATCTGCCTCTGCAGCACGCCTCGGACCCCGTGCTCAAGCGCATGAGGCGCCCGGGAACGCGCGCCGGCTACGAGCGCCTTTTGGACCGGATCCGGCGCCGGGTCCCCGGCGTCACGCTGCGGACGACGTTCATCGTCGGCTTCCCTGGCGAGACACCGGACGCCTACGAAGAGCTCCAGTCGTTCGTCCGAAGCGTGGAGTTCGACCACGTGGGCGTGTTTACGTATTCACACGAGGAAGGCACAGCCGCCCATGCCCTGCCCGATGACGTGCCGGCGGCGGTCAAGCGCCGGCGCCAGGCCGGCCTGATGCGGCTTCAGCGCCGGATCGTGGAGCGGGCGCAGCGGGCGCGTGTCGGCCAGCGCGTCCGCGTCCTGGTGGACGGCCCGTCAACCGAGCACGACCTCGTCCTTCGCGGGCGGCTCGAAGGCCAGGCGCCCGACATCGATCCGCTCGTCTACCTGACCGACTGCGACCCGTCGTCGATCGCATCCGGACAGTTCGTCCAGGCCGAGATTGTGGGCAGCCGCGCCTACGATCTGGTCGCGCGTCCCGCCTCCGCATAGCTTCGGCGAGGCTCGCCGAAGCGCGTGAGCGCGAAGTGCGGCCGTTGTCGGGGGCTGATCCAGCGTGATAAGCTTGAGGGTCACCTACGGAGGCAAACTCTAAGTGGGCTCGTGCCCACTTTTTTTGTTTCAGGTTGCCATGCAGCCGCTGGAGCAGATTCGGGCGATTGCCGAACGGGTGGCGGCCTCGCGCGGACTGGAGATTTGGGACATCCAGAGCCGGCGCGAGACGGGAGGGCACGTGGTCAGGGTCTTCATCGACAGGCCGGGACCGGCGGCCCGCGCGGATGAGAGCGTGAGCATCGAAGACTGCGAACAGATCAACCGGGAGATCGGGACGATTCTCGACGTCGAAGACCCGCTGCCCTTCGCGTACACGCTGGAAGTGTCCTCGCCGGGACTCGACCGGCCGCTCCGGTCGCTCGACGACTACCGCCGCTTCGCCGGCAGGCTGGCGAAAGTAGTGGTGAGCGAAGCGGTGGACAACCAGAAGGCGTTCGAGGGGCGTCTCGGAGGCGTCGTCGGCGACGACGTGCTGCTCGAAGCGCCGAACGGGCGGGTGCACAGGCTGCCCGCGCGGCTCATCACGCGCGGCCGGCTCGAGGTCGAGTTCTGAGGAAGACATGCAAAACCCGTTGATGCAGACGATCGAGGCGCTCGCCAAGGAAAAAGGCATCGAAGCCGACACGATCATCACCGCGATCGAGGACGCCGTCCTGACCGCGTCGCGCAAGTACTACAAGACCAACGAGAACCTGAAGACGAGGTTCAACCCCGAAACGGGACAGGTCGATCTGTTCGCGATCAAGCACATCGTGTCCGAGGTCACCAACGACGCGACGGAGATCTCGCTGAAGGAAGCCCAGGATCTCTACGGGAACGAAGCGGAAGTGGACATGGAGATCGAGTTCCCGAAGCGCACGGACGTGCTCGGGCGCATCGCGGCCCAGACCGCGAAACAGGTGATCTTCCAGAAAGTGCGGGAGGCGGAGCGCGAGAACATCTTCGCCGAGTACAACGACCGCGTCGGCGAGGTGATCAACAGCACGGTGAAACGCTTCGAGAACGGCGATCTGATCGTGGAGATCGGGCGCGTCGAAGCGGTGCTGCCCCGCAAGGAGCAGTCCCGCGCCGAGAGCTACACGCCCGGCGAGCGGATCCGCGCCGTGATCAAGGGGGTCAGCCGGAGCGCCAAGGGACCTCAAATCATCCTGTCTCGCACGGACCCGGCGCTGCTCATCAAGCTGTTCGAGCAGGAGGTGCCGGAGATCTACGACGGCACGGTGATGATTCGCGGGGCGGTCCGTGAAGCGGGCGACCGAGCCAAGGTGGCGGTCTACTCGCGCGAGCGTGACGTCGATCCGGTCGGGGCGTGCGTCGGGATGAAAGGCACGCGCGTCCAGGCCATCATCCGGGAGCTGCGAGGCGAGAAGATCGACATCGTCGAATGGTCCGAGGATCCGGTGCAACTGGTCACGAACGGCTTGAGCCCGGCCAAGGTGCAGCGCGTGTCAATCGTGGACGACCGCGAGCGCATCATGGAAGTCGTCGTCGAGGACAAGCAGTTGTCGCTCGCGATCGGGAAGAAGGGACAGAACGTGCGCCTGGCGGCCAAGCTGACCGGGTGGCGGATCGACATCAAGAGCGAGGAGGAGAAACGGCGCGAGGTGGAGGCCGAGTTCGGCGCGCTGGGAGGTGGCGAGGGCGAGACCGCGGTTGCCGAGGAAGGCGCTGCGGAGACTCCGGAGGCGGCTGCTGCAGCTGAGGAGACCGCCGACGCCGGCGACGTGGCGACCGTGACCGAAGACGCGAAGACGGATCAGACCGAAGACGCGAAGACGGATCAAACGTAAAGCGCGGGCGTCGCCCTGCGCGGACGGGGAGCAATTTGGCAACGGTTCGGATTTACAAGGTCGCGGAACTGCTCGGCACGACGAGCCAGGAAGTGTTGGCGCTGCTCAGGCGCGATCACGGGATCGAGCTGAAGAGCGCGTCCAGCACGATCGAGGAGGTCGTCGCGCGTTCGTTCGTCGAGCGCCTCGCCAGGCAGCGCAACGTCTCGCTTCCGGGCGGCGACATGTTCGCCGAGCACGCCCCGCCGGCCAAGGCGGCCAGCAAAAAGGCTGCTGCCCCGAAGAAGGCGGAACCGCCGAAGCCCGCCGCGCCGGTTCTCGGACCGCCGCGCCTCGTCAAGACCATCAGGCCGCCGGCGCCGCCCGCAGAAGCGGCGGCCGCCGCACCGGCTCCCATACCCGCGGGCCCCGAGCCCGACGTGGTTGACACGCCATATCCCGCTGCCGCGACAGTCGAGGTGGAGCCACCCGGCCCGTCGATGGCCGCTGCCGCCGATGCCGCACAGGCGGTGGCTGATGTCGCCCCGGTCGAAGCGCCACCTGGCGAGGAGCCGATCGAAGAGCCGGCGCCGACGCCGCCCGCCGCCGCTGCGCCGGCAGCGGCGGCACAGCACCCGGGCCGGTTCGTGCCGCCGACGATCCGGCTTCGAATCGAGGAGCCCGGGAGGACGCCGCAGCCTGCGCGGCCGTTGACGCCGGCCAAGCGTCCCGCGGTCTCGCAGCCGCGCATCGTTCAGCCGCCTTCGCCGTCACAGCCTGCTCCGTCCGCGAAGACGACACCCTCGCGCGCGGGCGCTTCAGGTCAGCCCGCGCGTCCGCCCGGGTATGCGCCGCCGCGGCCTACGACGCCCGGCATGCTCGGCGGACCGAGGCCTCTGCCCTCGCAGCCCGTGCGCGCGCAGCAGCCCGCGTTCGCCCGGCCGGGCGCCGCCCCGTTGACGCCGGCCAGGCCGCCGCTCGGTCAACGTCCCCCCGCGGGCCCGGCTCGACCCGGGATGCGGCCGACGCAGACCCGGCGCGAACGGCCGGTGCAGCCGGTGATTCCCAGCGCGCCGGCGGCGCCTCCGCCGATCACCCGCACGATCACGCTGGCCGAAGGGATGACGGTCAAGGACCTGGCCGACAAGCTGGACGTCCGCGTGAAGGACGTGCTGGCCAAGCTGTTGATGCGCCGCATGATGATGACGATCAACAGCACGATCGAGACGGAAACGGCCAAGGACATCGCGCGCGAGTTCGGCGCCGAGATCGAGATGCGGAGCTTCGAAGAGGAGCTCGTCTCGGCCCAGAGCGACGAGTCGAAGCCGGAGGACATCAGGCCGCGCGCGCCCGTCGTGACGGTCATGGGCCACGTCGATCACGGCAAGACGTCCCTGCTCGACGCGATTCGCGAGACGAAGGTCGCCGAGCGCGAGGCCGGGGGCATCACGCAGCACATCGGCGCGTACCACGTCGACGTGGGCGATGGGCGCAGCGTCGTGTTCCTCGACACGCCCGGCCACGAAGCGTTCACGCTGATGCGCGCGCGCGGCGCAAAGGTGACCGACGTGGTGGTGCTCGTCGTGGCTGCCGACGACGGCGTGATGCCGCAGACGCGCGAGGCGATCGATCACGCCAAGGCCGCCAACGTGCCGATCGTCGTGGCGATCAACAAGATCGACAAGCACGGCGCGAACCCCGACAACGTGAAGCGCGAGCTCGCCGAGCTCGGTCTCGTTCCCGAGGACTGGGGAGGGCAGACGGTCACCGTGCCCGTGTCGGCCAAGAAGCGGCAGAATCTCGACCAGCTCCTCGAGATGATCCTGCTGTCCACCGACATCCTCGAGCTGCGCGCCAACCCGAAGCGGAACGCCTCGGGAACGGTGCTCGAAGCGAAGCTCGATCGCGGGCGCGGGCCCGTCGCGACGGTCCTGGTCCAGGACGGCACGCTCAGCGTGGGCGACAATTTCATCGCGGGGCCCGTCGTCGGCAAGGTCCGCGCGCTCATCGACGACCGCGGCCGTCCCGTCAAGTCGGCTGCGCCGGCCACGCCCGTGGAGGTGCTTGGACTGACCAGCCTGCCCCAGCCCGGCGACCCGTTCCAGACGGTCGCGGACGCGGCGAAGGCGCGGCAGATCGCGACGTTCCGCCAGGCGCAGGCCAAGGAGCGAGCGCTCGGGGCGAAGGGCGGAAGGCTGACGCTCGAATCGCTGAAAGAACAGATCGCGGAAGGCGGCATGAAGGAGTTGCCGCTCATCGTCAAGACGGACGTGCAGGGGTCGGCCGAGGTGCTCGCCGACACGCTCACGAAGCTGTCGGACGAGAAGGTGAAGATCCGGATCATCCGGTCCGGGGTCGGCGCCATCAACGAGTCGGACGTGCTGCTGGCGTCGGCGTCCAACGCTATCATCATCGGCTTCAACGTCCGGCCCGACCGCAACGCGCACGACATGGCCGAGCAGGAGAAGATCGACATCCGCCTGCACTCGGTGATTTACAACGTGACCGAGGAGATCAAGAAGAGCATGGCCGGCCTCCTCGAGCCGACGTTCAAGGAGGTCCGGATCGGGACGGCCGAAGTGCGCGAAGTCTTCCGGGTCCCGAAGGTGGGCATGATCGCGGGCTGCCTGGTGACCGACGGCCGAATCACGCGCGCGGGCGAGACGCAGGCGCGCCTACTTCGCGACAACGTCGTGGTCTTCGAAGGCAAGATCGCGTCGCTGCGCCGCTTCAAGGACGACGTGAGCGAAGTCAAGAGCGGGCTCGAGTGCGGAATCGGCCTGCAGAACTACAACGACCTGAAGGTCCGCGACATGATCGAGGTGTTCACGATGGAGCGCGTGGCAGTCCCGGTCTAGCGAACCTGGACATGCGCGTCGCCGTGCTCCGGGTCGAGCTTCACATTCCGCACTCGCAATCGTTGAAGGACAAGCGCATGGTGCTCCGACGGGTCAAGGACCGGCTCCAGAAGCTCAACGTCGCCGTCGCCGAAGTCGAGCACCAGGACGCCTGGCAGCGGGCCGAGCTCGGCATCGTCGCCGTCTCGACGACGGCCGTGCACGTCGAGCAGCAGCTCATGGCCGCGGCCGACGAAATCGAGCGGATCGAACCGGGGCTCGTCACGCGGACCGAGATCGACTTCCTGACGTAACCATGGCTCAAGGACACCGCCCGGACCGCGTCGGCGAACGGATCCGCGAAGAGCTCAGCGAGATGCTGAGCCGCGGGGTCGTGCACGACCCGGGGATCGGGTTCATCACGCTGACGCGCGCCAAGGTCTCGCCGGACCTCCAGGTGGCGCGCGTGTACTACACGACGATGGGCGACGCCAACGCGAAACGGGAGACCGCCGCCGCCCTCCGCCGCGCCACGCCGTTCTTCCGGCGCCAGATGGGCGAGCGCCTCGGGCTGCGGCGCGTGCCGGAGCTCGAGTTCCGGTTCGACGAATCCGTCGAGCAGCAGGATCGGATCGAGCAGATCCTCCGCGAGCTGCACGAGGAGGACGAGAGGCGCTCCCGATGACCACGACGAGCGCCGACACGACGGCCGCGCAGGTCGCCGCGGAGATTCGACGCCGGCAGCGATTCGTCGTCGTCTCGCACGCCAGGCCGGACGGCGACGCCGTCGGGTCGTGCGTCGCGATGGCGCTCTCGCTCGAGCAGCTCGGCAAGCAGGTCCGCGTCGTGAGCCGCGACCGCGTGCCGCCGCAGATGGAGGCGTTTGCCGGCGTCGGCGCCATCGAGGTCGTCGATCGGATCGACGACCCCGGCGATGCCGTGATCGTGATGGAGTGCGGCGACGTGCAGCGAACCGGCGTCGCGGGCCTCGATCGCGGCTTCGTCATCAACATCGATCACCACCCGGGCAACACGACGTACGGCGCGATCAACTGGTTCGACCTCTCGGCCGCCGCATGCGGCGAGATGGTCTTCGAGCTGATCTCCGAGCTCGGCGTGACATTGACACGAGACATCGCCACCCACGTCTACGTCGCGATCCTCACCGACACCGGCTCGTTTCACTACTCGAACATCACGCCGCGGACCTTCGACATCTGCCGGCAGTGCATCGACGCCGGCGTCAACCCGTCGCTCGTCGCGCGGACGATCTTCGACAGCAACAACCTTGGCCGGCTCAAGCTGTTCGGCGCGGTCCTCCATCAGATGCAGCTCGACGCCTCGGGCCGCATCGCGACGCTGTGGGTGGACCAGAAGCTGGCGCGCGACTGCGGCGGCACTTACGAGGACACCGAAGGCCTGGTCAACCTCCCGCTCACGGTCAGGGACATCCAGGCGGTGGTCTTCTTCAAGGAGAACGGCCCGGGCGACTGGCGCGTGAGCCTGCGATCGAAGGGCGAGATCGACGTCAACGCCATCGCGCGGGAGTTCGGCGGCGGAGGCCACGTGAATGCGTCCGGATGCTCGGCCTCCGGTGCACTCGCCGATCTGAGGCCGGTCTTCGAGAAGAAGCTGACGGAGGCCGTACAGCAGTGGATGGCGTCCTCGTCGTCGACAAGCCGCAGGCCGTAACCTCCCACGACGTCGTCGCCGAGGCGCGGCGCCGGCTGGGCCAGCCTCGCATCGGGCACACGGGAACACTGGATCCGCTTGCCACCGGCGTGCTGCCGCTGGCCTGCGGCCGGGCCACGCGCCTGGTGCGATTCCTGACGGCGGCGGACAAGGAGTACGAGGCCGGGCTCCGCTTCGGGGTGTCCACCGACTCCTACGACATCATGGGCCGCGAGCTCATGCGGTCCGGGCTGACGCCGTCGAAAGAGGCGGTCGAGCGGGCGCTCGCGTCGCTGCGGGGTGAGTACCTCCAGGTGCCGCCGGCGCACTCGGCGAAGAGAGTCGGCGGGCGGCGGGCGTACGAGCTGGCGAGGCGGGACGAAGAGGTGACGCTCGCCCCTGTCCGCGTGCGCGTGACGCGGGCGGACCTCGTGACGCTTGACGGCGCCTCGGCAATCGTTGCGATTACCTGTTCGTCCGGCTTCTACGTCCGCAGTTTCGCGCACGCGCTCGGCGAGCTCACTGGCACGGGAGCCTGTGTCGAATCGCTGCGCCGTACGCGTCACGGCGAGTTCAGCCTGAGCCAGGCCGTCACGGTCGAGCAACTCCGGCAGGGTGCGGCGGCGGTCGGCGATCGCTGGATTCCGCTCGACAGGCTGCTGCCCGGCCTCCCATCGGTGCGTGTCAGCGCGGAGGGGCGAACGCGGGTGTCGCACGGACAGGAACTGCAGGGCTCGCACCTGCTCGACGAGGCGGTCGAGGGGTCCGATTCGTGGATTCGGCTGCTCGACGAGGACAACCACCTGCTGGCCGTGGCGACGGCCTCGTCCGCGCGTGCTTTGCACCCGGCCGTGGTCCTGATTTAACTCAGGAACTCGCTTGTGTTGGTGGCATCGGCAACGCTCTTCCCTGCGGAACGGCCGCCTCTTTCGTCGCAACCGTACGCCGGGGCTTCAACACAAGCGAGCTGTGGTGTAGAATGAACTGTTTAAGGGTTCAAGGATTGTCGAGTCTGTACGGCGGTCCGGTGGATGGCCCGGCCGTGTCGGCCCGTGGCGATCAGGTCTGGACCGTTCGTGAAGGAGCCACCAGTGGCGCTGAGCAGGGACCGGAAGAGCGGCATCATCGGAACATACAGAACGCACGACGGCGATACGGGGTCACCGGAAGTCCAGGTGGCACTCCTCAGCGAGCGCATCAACTACCTCACCGAGCACTTCAAGATTCACGCAAAAGATCATCATTCCCGCCGTGGGCTGCTGAAGCTCGTCGGTCAGCGTCGTCGCCTGCTCGACTACCTCAAGAGCAAGGACTCCGGACGCTACGCCGAAATCATCGAGCGCCTCGGCATTCGTAAGTAGAACCAAGTCACATGCACAACGTTCACCTGCAGACGCGCGAGATCCGGATTGGATCGCGCACAGTGTCCCTCGAGACCGGCAAGCTGGCCAAGCAGGCCGACGGTTCGGTCCTCGTCCGATCGGGCGATACGGTCGTCCTGGTGACCGCGGCCCACGCCGCGAGCGCACGGGAAGGCATCGACTTTCTCCCGCTGACGGTCGACTATCGCGAGTACACCTACGCCTCGGGCCGCATCCCGGGAGGCTTCTTCAAGCGCGAGGGCAAGCCGTCCGAAAAGGAAGTGCTGACGAGCCGGCTGATCGACCGGCCGATCCGCCCGCTCTTTACGTCGGGCTGGCGCTACGAGACGCAGATCATCGCGCTGCTCATGTCGGCGGACACCGACAACGACGCCGACGTGCTGGCGATCACGGGCGCCTCGGCGGCGCTCGCCCTGTCGGAGATTCCGTTCGAGAAGACGATCGCCGGCGTGCGCGTCGGTATCGTGGACGGCGCGTTCGTCATCAACCCGACCTTCACCGAGCGCAAGGCCAGCACGCTCGACCTCGTCGTCGCCGGCACACGCGACGGCATCGTCATGGTGGAGGCGGGCGCGAGGGAAGTCTCCGAGGCGCAGGTCGTCGGAGCGCTCGAGGCCGCGCACGCGGCGATCAAGACGATCGTCGCCAGCATCGACGACCTCAAGGCGGCCGCCGGCAAGAAGAAGCTGACGGTCCAGACCAAGGCCATCGGCCACGAGTTCTACCGCGAGGTCGAGGAGAAGGTCTACGTCCCGCTCAGCGAGGCCATGCGCCTGAACGGGAAGCTCGAAAGCTACCAGCGCGTGGACCAGGTGCTCGAAGACCTCATCGCCTCGATTCCCGAAGGCGAGCTGGAGCGCAAGGTCGAAGCCAAGAAGATCTTCAGCGAGTTGAAAGAGAAGGTCCTGCGCGACTCGGTGCTCGACAAGAGCGTCCGGCTCGATGGCCGCAAGTTCGACGAGATCCGGCCGATCTGGTGCGAAACGGGCGTGCTGCCGCGGACGCACGGATCGGTCGTTTTCACGCGCGGCGAAACGCAAGCGCTCGTCACCTGCACGCTCGGCACCGCCGACGACGAGCAGAAGATCGAGCACGTGGCCGGGGAGTTCTACAAGCGCTTCATGCTCCACTACAACTTCCCGCCGTTCTCGGTGGGCGAGGTCCAGTTCCTGCGAGGCCCCGGCCGGCGCGAAGTGGGCCACGGAGCGCTGGCGGAACGCGCGCTCGCTCCGATGGTCCCCAGCGAAGATGCCTTCGCCTACACGATTCGCCTGGTCTCCGACATCCTCGAGTCCAACGGGTCGTCGTCGATGGCGTCGGTGTGCGGCGGCTCGATGGCGATGATGGATGCGGGCGTGCCGCTCAAGAATCCCGTCGCGGGAATCGCCATGGGCCTGATCATGGACGAACAGTCCGGCCGCTGGGCCGTGCTGTCGGACATCGCGGGCGCCGAGGATCACTACGGTGACATGGACTTCAAGGTCGCCGGCACGGCGCACGGGATCACGGCGCTGCAGATGGACATCAAGGTGACCGGCATCACCTCCGAGATCATGGCCAAGGCGCTCGAGCAGGCGCGGGCCGGCCGCATGCACATCCTCGGCGAAATGGCCAAGACGATCGCCGCGCCGCGCCGGGACATGTCGATGTTCGCGCCGAGGATCGTCACGATCAAGATTCCGGTGGACAAGATCCGCGACGTCATCGGCCCAGGCGGCAAGATGATTCGCAGCATCATCGAACGGACCGGCGTGAAGATCGACGTCGAGGACGACGGGCGGGTCAACGTCGCCTCCGCCGACGGAGAATCGGCCGCCAAGGCCATCGGCATCATCCAGGAGCTGACGGCGACGCCCGAACTGAACAAGACCTACATGGGCAAGGTGCAGCGAATCACCGATTTCGGCGCGTTCGTGGAAATCATGGCGGGCACCGACGGCCTGCTCCACGTCTCGGAGATCGCCAATCACCGCGTCAAGGACGTCAGGGACGAACTCAAGGAGGGGCAGCAGATCCTCGTCAAGGTCATCAATATCGATCCGACGGGCAAGATCCGCCTCAGCCGCAAAGCTCTCTTGCAAGAGGAGGCCCAGAAGGCCGCCTCGGCCCCGGCCGCGAAAGAGTAGTGTCCGGCTCCAGCCGGACCGGCGTCCATAGTCCAGCCTGAGCAATGGATGAGACCGGGACCCCCTCCCGGTCGTCTACAATTCAGACATGGTCCTCAAGAAGCGCGCAGTCCGGCTGCTGCTTGCGGGCATGGCCGGCCTGGCAATCGGCCCGGCTCCGTTCGGCGTCGCCGGCCAGGATCAGGCGCCCAACCGGCGCGAAATCGCCCTCACGGCGAAGAACTACCGGTTCTCTCCCAGCCGGATCGAGGCCGCTCAGGACGATCTCCTCACCCTCACCGTGCAGAGCGAAGATGTGGCGTACGGCTTCACCATCGATGAGTATCGGGTGTCGAGGCGCGTCCCTGCGGGCGGCATGGCCATGCTTCAGTTCCGCGCCGATCGCCCCGGAAAGTTCATCTTCTACTCCAACCTCACCAACGATGCACGGCACGCCCAGATGAAGGGCGAGCTCATCGTCAGAGCACGGCAGTAGCCTAGAGCCTGGAGTCCAGCTGCTTTGCCGCTTCGATCCGCGCGGCGGTGGATGGGTGCGTGTGAAACAGCAGCTCGATCAGGCGGGACGGCCGCTCCTCGGCGAGGTTGCGGCCCGCCAGCCGCTTCATGGCGCTGATGAAGGCCGCCTGATTCCGCGTCATCTCGAGCGCGTCACGGTCGGCCGTTCGCTCGTGCGCACGCGACAACGCATTGGTCACCGGCATCGAGGCAAAGGAGACGGCTCCCACCGCCAGCGCGACGAGCGGCAGAGCCGCAATGTCCGACTTGCCTTCGAGATCGAGCGCGGGACCAAGCACCGTCAGCGCGGCGTCGGCGGCGTAGCAGCCCAGGGCGATCAGCCCGGCCTCGAGCGCGATGGCCGACCAGACGTGCCCCCGCGCGTCATGCGCGATCTCGTGCGCGAGCACGGCTTCGATCTCCTCGTCCGAGTGTTCGGCGAGCAGGGTGTCCGACACCAGGATCCGCCGGCCGCTGCCGATGCCCACGAGCGCCGCGCTCGCCTTGCGCGTCCGGTCTCCCACCCGCCACTCGAAAACGCCGAGCACGCGCGCGCCGGCCCGGTCGGCCAGCGCCAGCAGGCGCGAGCCGAGCGGCTCGCGCGCGAGCGGCTTCACGTCATAGAAGAACGGCAGCAGAACGGCCGGCATCAGCTTCGCCAGCAGCACGAGGGTCGCGGCAAACGAGACGGCCGCCGCGATCCACCAGCGATCAGGACTCCACCGAAGGAGCGACGAGACGAGCAGCGCGCCGGCGACGAGGCAGCCCAGGGTGATCGCCGACGACGTGACGTGATCCGTCCACCACCGGCCGGTGGTCTCTGTGGACAGACTGTAGCGCCGCTCGAGGACGACGCCGTGATAGAAGGCCAGGGGAAGCCGAACCAGCTCGTACAGGACGCCGATCGCCAGCACGTAGAGAAAGCAGACGATCGCGAATCCGGGGCCGACCCGCGATTCGATGGCGAGCCGCAGGGCCGAAGAGCCCCCGGTCACCAGAATCGCGACCAGAAGCACAGCCTGCCACGCCGTACCGAGCAGGAACGTCCGCCGGCGAAGGCGTTGGTACCGGGTGGCCTTGTCCTCGTTTGCCACCTGTCGAACCCTACTGGCGATCCCGGCGCGTGGTGACGCGACCTTCGCGAGACCCGATCGTGATGCCGCCGTTGGTGACGTGAACCACGATTCGCGGGCCGCCGCTGCCGATGCGCCCGTCGACCCGCTGCGGGGTCCTCTGGTCGGCCGCGAACGTCACGTCGTCTGAGATCCTCACTCCGCCGTTGACGACGGTCGCGTCGAGCTCGGCGTTCACGCCCGGCCCGACGTTCATCCGGACGCCGCCGTTGACCGCGCTGAACCTGGAGTCGCCGGCGATCGACTCGAGGCTGACGTCCACTCCGCCGTTGACGGTTGACGCGTCCACACGGCCAGACAACTGCCGGCCGGTCAGAGTCCCGTTGGTCGCCGATGCGGTGACGGTGCCCTGCAGACCCTCCATCCGCACATCGCCGTTCTGCGTCCTGAGCAGGACGTCCAGGCCCGGCGGAATCCGCACCTCGTAGCGGATCGTGACCCGCGATCGCGCCTGGCCGCGCCCTCCCTCGCCTTCAGCCACGTGGATGAGAACGCGATCCGCAGCGACCTCTTCGCGTATCTCGAACCTCTTGAGCAGATCCTGCGCGGCCTGATCGGTGGACGCCCTGACCTCGCGCACCGCATGAACCTGGACCTCGGCGTCCGTGGACCCGGACGCGTGGATGGCGCCGTTCAGATTGACGATTTCGAGGCGGCCGCCCGGCTTGAGCGTGTAGGTCCGGTCCCACTCCTCGGTGACCTTCCCGCCCCCGATGTCGAACGAGAGGCCCTGCTCGCCGACCTTGACGTCGCAGGCGATCGACAACAGGACGAGGCTGAGCACTCCGCCCGGCCACGCGAGTCGCTTCGTCATCTGTCTGGACCTCCGGACTTTACTACGTTCGGACAGGCCGGATCGTTCTGGGCGAGGCGTGCTCAATTCAACTGGACGGAAATCAGCTTCGAGACGCCGGGCTCCTCCATCGTCACTCCGTACAGCCGGTTGGCGATTTCCATCGTCTGGCGGTTGTGCGTGATCAGGATGAACTGCGTCCGGTCGAGCATCCCGCGCAGCATCTGGACGAACCTGTGCACGTTCGCGTCGTCGAGCGGCGCGTCGATTTCGTCGAGCAGGCAGAACGGGCTCGGCTTGTACTTGAAGATCGCGAACATGAGCGCGATCGCGGTCAACGCCTTCTCTCCGCCCGACAGCAGCTGCACGTTCTGCAGCCGCTTGCCGGGGGGGGACGCGACGATGTCGATGCCGCTTTCCAGCGGATCGTTCTCGTCGAGCAGAGCCAGCCCCGCGCGTCCGCCGCCGAACAGCGTGCTGAAGGTGTCGTGAAAGTTGGCCTGAATCGCCGAGAACGCTTCGGTGAACCGGGCCTTGGTCGTTTCGTCGATGCGCTCAATCGCCGCGGTCGTCTGCGCAATCGAGTCGAGCAGGTCCTGGCGCTGTTTCGTCAGAAACCCGTGGCGCTGGTCGAGCTCGTCGAACTGCTCGATCGCCATCATGTTGACGGGGCCCAGCCGTTCGATCTTCGCCTTCAGCGTGACGAGCGCGTCTTCGGCCGTCATCGAAAGCGGCGGGCCCTGCGGCTCCTCGATCGCCGCTTCGCCGGCCGCCGGCGCTTCAGGGGCAGCACCCGCGGGGATCTCTTCAGCCTCCGGATCCGGCTCCTCGGCCGACAGCGCGACCGCGTCGGGCGTCGCCTGGCCGCTCTGCTCCATCTGCTCGACCTCGGCCAGCACGTCGTCCAGGGAGCTCTGCACGGCGTCCACGCAGGCCCGGGCAAGGTGGGTCAGATCGCTTTCCGCAGTGGCTCTCGCGACTTCGAGATCGCTCGCTTCGGCACGAACGGTCTCGAGCACCCGCCGGGCCTCGCGGATTCCGAGATCCATTTCGTCGACCTTCGATCGCAGCGACGCCGCCGATTCGTCGGCCTCTCTCAGCGTGCCGCGCATGGACTCGAGCGCGGCGACCTGATCGTCGAGGGCGCGCTCCCCCGCCGCGATGGCGGCGATGAGCGATTCGCGGCGCGTGTGGTTCTGCTGCTGCTCGGCGTGCCGCGCGGCGATCCGCTGCTCGAGCTCGGTGGCTCCCTCCTCGAGGCGGAGCACGTCGGCCGCGATCGCGGCCGCGCGCTCGACCAGCGCCGCGTGCGTCGCTCCGGCCTCGGCAGCCTTGGCCCCGAGCACGCCGACGGTCTCCCGTCCGTCGGCGAGCCGGCGCTGCGCCTCCGCGAGCCGGTCCTCGATCATCCGCTGCTCGCCCTCGAGCCTGGCGATCGACGATTCGGCCTCGGCACGGCGGGCTTCGAGCTCCGCGCGTTCCTCGTCGGCGCGCCTCCGTTCGAACGCGACGACGTCCGCCTTCCGCGCCAGACGCACTTCCTCTTCCTCGGCGCGCGCCAGCTGCGCCTCGTGCGCGACGATCGCTTTCTCCTGCTCGTGCTCGGCGTCCTGCAGCGCGGCGATGGCGCCGGTCGCCTCCGCGATGCTCACCTCGAGGCGCGCAGCCAGGTCGGCGAGCCGGTCGAGCGCGGCGCGATCGAGCGCGACACGCTCGCGTATTTCCTTGATCTCGCGCCTGGTCGCCAGGATGCCGCGCGACTCGGCTTTCGCGCCGCCGGTCACGAGATGCGGCCCGTGCAGCACGTCGCCGTCGAGCGTAGCCACGGGCGCGAACGTCTGGCGCGAGAACGCAACGGCCTGCTCGAACGTGTCCGCCACGTAGGCCTCTGGGATGACCTTGAGGATCGTCGTGGCGTGCGGGCCATGCACGCGCATCACGTCGGACACCGGGACGATGCCGGGGATCCGGACGGCGTCGCGAGGATGGAACCCGTTCGAGCCTGGATCGACCACCACGAACCCGCAGCGGCCGGCGTCCTGTTCGCGCACGAGCGACAGACCAGCGGCGGCCTGATCGTGGCGCTCCACGATCACGTGCTGGAGGAGGTCGCCGAGGCACGCCTCGACCGCGCGCTCGTATCGGCGGTCCACTTCGAGATAATCCGCGACGGCTCCCTGCTGCCCGACGCGGCCGTTGGCCTGGACGAGCACCATGCGCGCCGCGTCGCTGAAATCCGCCCGGCTCGCGGCCAGCTCTTCGAGCGACGCCAGGCGTCCTTCGACGGCCGCGAGCTCCTGCTCCGCCGTCCGCACGTCCCTCACGCACACCTCGTGCTCACCCCGGAACGAGGCCAGCTGCGACCGCCGCGTGGTGAGATCGAGCGCGATCGCGTCGAGCGATGCGCGCGCCCGGGCCTCGAGATCGAGAACACCCGCCCGATCCGCGCCCACCCGCTCGCGCTCCCGCCGGACGTCCTCTTGTTCGACGTCCAGCCTGGCCAGTTGCTCGCCGACGCGCTCGCGCTGCGCGCTGGTGTGCTCCGTCACGTGGCGGACGGTCATCGTCGCATTGACCGACTGGAAGAGATCGCCGCGTACGACCTCGACCCGGGCTTCGAGCTCGCTGACATCGAGCTGCGCCCGCGTGTGCTCCGCGTTCGCCGACGCCATGACGGCGGCGGCCTCGTCGCGCGACCGCTCGGCCTCGAGTGCCGCGTCACGGCGAGCGTCAAGCGCCACCCGGGCGGGCTCGCGTCGCTCTTCGAGCTCCTTGATCTCACCGTCGATCTCGGTCCGGCGGTCGTCGAGCCCGCTGACCTGCTGCCGGTTGAACTCCTGCTGCTGCTGGCGGAGATTGAGGTCCAGCTCGCGCGTATGCGCGTCTTCGCGTAGGCGCGCCGTGCGGCCATCCGCCTCGGCCTGCTCGATGCGAAGGCGTCCGAGGTCGGCTTCGACCGCCGCGAGACGCGCCGAGGCGGCCGCCTCACGTTCTCTCGCGAGCGACAACCTCGCCCGCGCGCCCTCGATCGCGGCGGCCAGCTCCCGGTAGCGGCCGGCAAACAGTACCTTCTCCCAGCGCCGGAACTCTTCTCGCAACCGCCCGTACCTGCGGGCCTTTGCGGCCTGCCTCTTCAAGGCGCCCCGCTGCTTTTCCACCTCGAACACGATGTCGTCGATGCGGACGAGATTCTGCTGCGCCGCTTCGAGCTTCAGCTCCGCGGCGCGGCGCCGGGAACGATACTTCGTGATGCCCGCCGCCTCGTCGATCAGCTGACGCCGATCGGTCGGACGCGAGCTCAGGATCATGCCGATCTTGCCCTGCTCGATGATCGAGTAGGCCTTGGCGCCCAGCCCCGTGTCCATCAGCAGCTCGTGGACGTCGCGCAGCCGGCAGACCGCGCCGTCGATCAGATACTCGCTCTCGCCCGAGCGGTACAAACGCCGCGTGACCTCGACGTCGCGAGTGAAGGCGGTCGCCAGCTCCTCGATCCCGGGGTGTCCGTGGCCGTTGCCGTTGCCGTGCGGGCGTTCAGCCGTCTGGTCGCCCTCGCCTTCGAAGGGATGAAACTCCTGCAGGGCCGGGCCGGGCGAGGCTGGAGGCTCCGGAGCAACGGGCAGGCCAGCAAGCTTCAGGCGGACCTCGGCCGCGGCGCCCGGCTTTCTGGCGTCGCTTCCGCTGAAGATGACGTCCTCCATCTTGTCGCCGCGGAGGCTCTTAGCGCTTTGCTCACCAAGCACCCACGTGATGGCGTCGGCGACGTTGCTCTTGCCGCAGCCATTGGGGCCGACGATGGCGGTGACGCCCTGGTCGAAGGAAAGCTCCGACCGATCGGAAAACGACTTGAACCCGGAGATTTCGAGGCGTTCGAGACGCATTACCCTTCCTGCCCGACACGCGCACCGGACCCGGCCGG
>DASTDQ010000470.1:0-6436 GCA_035710305.1 Vicinamibacterales bacterium
GCCGCGGCGGCGACCGCGATCACCAGTACGCGCGTCCTTCTCCGGGTCATCATGGTGTGCTCCTCTCCGACGTCCGCACGGCCGCGAGGGGCCGGATTACTTCTTCGGCTTCGGGTAGATGCTCTTGTCGAGCATCGTCAGTTTCGCGGGATCGAGCAGCTCGGCAATCTGCTGCTCTGACAGGAGCTTCTTCTCGCGAATGATCTCGAGGATGCCCTTACCGCTCTTGTACGCCTCGTTGGCCAGCTCCGTCGCCTTGTCGTAGCCGAGCACCGGATTGAGCGCCGTGACGATGCCGACGGTGGTCTCGAGGTAGCGGTCGAGCACGCGCTGGTTGACGGTGATGCCGTCCACGCACAGCGTGCGCAGCGCGATCGACGTGTTGTAGAGCAGGTGCTGCGACTCCATCACGGCCAGGCCCGCCAGCGGCTCGTAGGCGTTCAGCTGGAGCTGGCCCGAGTGGGCGGCGAGCGTGACGCTGTAGTCGTTGCCCATCACCCGGAAGGCGACCAGGTTGACCAGCTCGGGAATCACCGGGTTGACCTTGCCCGGCATGATCGATGAGCCGGGCTGCAGCGCGGGCAGGTTGATCTCGGCCAGGCCGGCCCGGGGGCCCGAGGCGAGCAGGATCAGATCGCCGGCGATCTTCGACAGCTTGATGGCCAGGCTCTTCAGCGCCGAGGAGTAGACGACGAAGCCCTGCTGATCCCAGGTGGCCGCGATCATGTCCCGCGCCGGGACGATGGGCTTGCCCGTGAGCGTGGCCAGGTGCGTCGCCGTTCGGGCCGCGTAGCCCTTCGGCACGTTGATGCCCGTGCCGATCGCGGTGGCGCCCATGTTCACGACGTAGAGCGGTTTCTCGGCGTCGCGCAGCAGCGCGATCTCGTCTTCCAGCGCGGCGGCGAAGGCGTGGAATTCCTGGCCGACCGTCATCGGCACGGCGTCCTGCATCTCGGTGCGGCCCATCTTGACGACGTCGATGAACTCGTCGCCCTTCGCCCGGAAGGCTGAGACCAGGTTCTCGAGCTCCGCCGTCAGCCTGTCGTTGCGCAGGATGAAGGCGACTTTGAGCGCCGTGGGATACGAGTCGTTCGTCGACTGCGAGAGGTTCAGGTGATCGTGCGGCTCCACGATCGTGTACTCGCCCTTCTTGTGCCCCGTGAGCTCGAGCGCGACGTTGGCGAGCACCTCGTTGGCATTCATGTTGGTGGAGGTGCCGGCGCCGCCCTGGTACCAGTCCACCTGGAACTGGTCGTGGTACTCGCCTTTGCGCACCGCGTCGGCCGCCTTCTCGATCGCCGCCAGCGTCTCCTTGTTCATGGCGCCGACGTCGGTGTTCGCGCGTGCCGCCGCCAGTTTCACGATCGCCCACGCTTCGACGAACCCCGGATAGTGGCTGATGGGGATGCCCGAGATCCGGAAGTTCTCGAGCGCCCGGGCCGTCTGGACGCCGTAGTACGCATTTGCCGGGACCTCTTTCGGGCCCAGCAGGTCGCGTTCGGTGCGGGTGGCGCCCGCTGGCGTGGTGGCGGCCGGCGCTTGTTGTGGCTGCGATGCCGGGGGCGAGGTCGCGTCGGGCCCGCACGCGCCCGTTGTCGCCGCCAGGGCGAGCGTCATTGCGATCGGCAGGCCGCTTCGTCGTCTCATCGTGCTGATTCTCATGGTCATGCACCGGTTCTTGTAGGGAGTTGCGGCAGCAATCGTACCAGCGTGCCATTTCGAGGCGGAAGCGCAAATCGAGCGATTGCGAACCGCGGAGCGCGCGGCCCTCCGGGAATCCGTAGGGCCTCCGTCCCGGCGGAGTGCCAAGGAGAGAGCAGGGCAGTCCCTCAGGTAGACTTCACGCCATTCGATCAGACGCCTATTCGAGGGCTCGCCGCCCGGAGGTTCGCTATGCGTGGACTCATGATGGACCGACCGCTCCTCATCTCGTCTCTGCTGGAGCACGCCGCCGAAGTGTTCTCGTCAGTCGAGATCGTGACCCGCACCGTCGAGGGTCCGATCCACCGGTACACCTGGAGGGACGCCCGCAGGAGATCGGCGCAGGTGGCCCAGGCGCTCCAGGCCCTGACGCTGCACGACGGCGACGCGGTGGCCACCATCGCGTGGAACACGCACCGGCATCTCGAGCTGTACTACGGCGTGTCGGGTATGGGCGCCGTCGTCCATACCGTGAATCCGCGCCTGCACCCCGCGCAGCTCGTGTACGTCCTCAACCACGCTCAGGACCGCGTTCTCTTCGTGGACCTGACCTTCGTCCCTCTCGTCGAAGCGGTCTGGAGCCAGCTGACGTCGGTGCGCCACCTCGTGATCATGACCGACCGCGCGCACATGCCGGCGTGCAAGGTCCCCGGGGCGCTGTGCTACGAAGAGCTCATCGCGCGCCAGAACGGAGACTACCAATGGCCCACCTTCCCCGAGGACACCGCGGCTGCGATTTGCTACACGTCTGGGACCACGGGGAACCCGAAGGGCGTGGTCTACTCTCATCGCTCGTCCGTGCTGCACGCGTTTGGCATTTCGATTCCCGGCGTCATCCCGGTCGGGCCTGGCGAGGTGCTGCTGCCCGTCGTTCCCATGTTCCACGTCAACGCCTGGGGAGTCCCCTACGCAGCGGCCATGTGCGGGTACAAGCTCGTGATGCCCGGCCCGCGACTCGATGGCGCCGGCCTTACCGAGCTGATGAACGCGGAAGGCGTCACCTGTTACTGGGGCGTACCCACCGTGCACATGGGCCTGCTCGCCCACTGGCGGGCGTCCGGCCAGAGCGTTCAATCGCTGCGCCTGGTCGCGACGGGCGGGTCCGCTCCCACGTCCTCGTTGATCGAAGGATTCCGGTCCCGAGGGATCGAGGTCGTTCACGGCTGGGGGATGACGGAAACCAGCCCACTGGCCACGATCAGCCGTATCACCGCTGCCGAGTCCGGCCTCGACGACGTGGCACAGGTCGCGCGCCTCATGCGGCAGGGGAGGACGCTGTTCGGCGTGGAGATACGAATCGTGGGCGAGGATGGCCGCGCACTGCCGCGCGACGGAAAGGCGTTCGGAGAGTTGCAGGTGCGCGGCCCGTGGGTCTGCTCGGCGTATCTCGGCGACGCTCCTGACAGCGCCCTCGACGGAGAAGGCTGGTTCTCGACC
Organism: Vicinamibacterales bacterium; assembly: GCA_035710305.1. Taxonomy (GTDB): domain Bacteria; phylum Acidobacteriota; class Vicinamibacteria; order Vicinamibacterales; family UBA2999; genus Gp6-AA40. The sequence continues at coordinate 3,139 of DASTDQ010000470.1, forward strand.
GGCGACGTCGCGGTCATCCACCCCGACGGGACGATGCAGATCACCGACCGGAAGAAGGACCTCATCAAGTCGGGGGGCGAGTGGATCAGCTCCATCGATCTCGAGAACGCAGCGGCCCGCCACCCCGAGATCGCCATCGCCGCCGTCATCGGCGTGCCGCACGAGAAGTGGGGCGAGCGGCCGCTGCTGATCGTCCAACCCGCGCCCGGCACCTCGCCGACGAAGGAATCGGTGCAGGAATTCCTCGAGAGTCAGGTCGCAAAGTTGTGGCTGCCCGACGACGTGATCTTCGTGGACGCCCTTCCGATCGGCCCCACAGGCAAGGTGCAGAAGACAATCCTCCGGGAGCGCTATCGCACCCCATCCCGCCCGTAACGGGAACTATTCCGCAGCGCCCGGGATTAATCCGATACCCCGTGACCCCGCCTCCACCGTTGCCGCACCAAGACTGAGGAGCGCGGGTCGAATCACCGCGGCACAGGCGTTGCTGTAACCCATGGCATGTCCAGGCCGCTTCCGGCAACCGCCTCGATGAACTGCCCGCTCTGCGGGCAGTGGGTTGTGCCCACGGTGGACAGCACGTGGGTGCTCGCCTGGTACGACTGCCCGGGCTGCGGCCACATGTGGTCGGCGCGCATTCGCAACGGTCAACCCGACCTGCCGTTGGCTGCCGATGCCTGCCTGTACTCATTGCCCCACGAGGAGAGGCCGTGACTCGGACAAACCCGACACCAATCAGCGAATCGCATCCGGGCCCGGGGTCCGGCGAGCCCCCGGTCGTCTACTGGCACCGGCAGCTTCCGCCGCTCGAGGCGGAGATGATCGGCGAGCATATCCTTGAAGCGACCAGCGGCCGCGTGCAGGGAACGCTGGCGCACCGTGACGAGCTCTGGGATCAATGCTACCGGAGCCTCATTGCGAACACGGAAGAGAGGTTTGCACAGGAGGCCGCCCGCCTGGGCGGCCATTACGCGCACGTGCTGGACGAATCGATCGACAGCCGCCGTGACGACGCGGCGGGGGAGGCGTGGCTGCACGGGCGCTTCACGTACATGTTGTACCGACGGGCCACGCCGGACGCGCGGCACCGGGTCACGGCCGGACTGGGAACGGCCGTCGCGCTCGTGGCGGGTATGGCCCTCATCCCGTCAATGGCCGTGCACGCACAGAAGCAGCATCCTCCCCTCGAGACACCCGAGGCGGTCGAAGCGTCGATGAAACACTTCTATCGTGCGGCCAACGTCATCATCGTCACGACGATGGACGGCATGGAGCACGTCTACCACTTCACGAGAGACCTGGTCGTGCACGGTGGAAAGAAGCCCGGCGTCGACGCCCTGGAAGGGCTGCGCGAGGGGACGATGATCGTCGTCCATCGCAACGTGAGCGGACCGGAGACGTCGGTTGCGGAAATCGATCTCGTTGGCGACGAAGGATTGAAGATCACCGAGGGCGTGGTGACCGACATCAATCGGCGCAAACAGGAGATCACGATCCAGTACACCAACGGGACGACCGAGACGTTGAAATTGACCGCTCAGGCTGCCGCCGAGAACGATACGCTCGCGAGATCGGATAGCACGAGGATGCGCATCGTCATCTACTACGCGGACGAAGCGGGGCGCAAGGTGGCGCACTACATCAAGGGCTACTGAGTTCGTGCAAACCGGGTTGCCCATAAGGAGCGCATCATGACACGTACGTCCATGCACATAGGTTTCGTCATGATTGTCGGCATGTGGCTGATCGCTGGTTGTGGTGCACCCGCGCCGGTCGAGCAGCAACCGGCGGCTGCACCGCCTCCTCCAGCGGCGCCAGTCGTCATGTCTCCGGTCAGCATCAATGCGGAGATGGTCTCGATCGTGGACCACGCCGGCCACGAGCTGTGGAACGTCGAGCGCCAAGGAAGGGCGCCGAAAGCCAGGAAAGACTGGGAGAACCTCGCGGAACACGCAACTCAGCTGGCGGCGGCGGGCGCTCTGGTCAGAGTCGCGGGAACGGGTGTCAACGACGTCACCTGGGTCGCGACGCCAGGATGGCAGAAGTGGTCGCGGGCGCTGTCGGACGCCGGGCTCGCGGCGCTGAAAGCGACGGAAGCAGAGGATTTCAAGGCCCTGGTCGCAGCCAACGGGCAGCTGGTCGAGGCGTGCGAAGGCTGCCACAAGGAGTTCAAGCCGGAGCTCCCGAGCGAAGGGATCGCTCACGCGCACGCTCACTGATCAGCGCGTGTGACCTGCGCTTGCGGCGGTGGTTGACCGAGACACGGTAGGAGCGATGCCATGAACAAAGCGAGATCGGTGAAGGACGTAATGAACCCTGATGTCATGACCGTCGCCGACGAGATGACGACCGGCGAGGTGGCTCGATACCTGACCGAGCATGAGATCTCCGGAGCACCGGTTGTCGACAGCCACGGTCACCTCATTGGCGTCGTGTCCATGACCGACATCGGACGGCATATGGCTGAACCATCTGAGCTCGAATCGACACGAGGTTCGGAGTTCTACCGGGACCCGGCTGATGAGGTGACGCTCGAGGATTTCGGGCAGCGCTACGTCGAGGAGTCCGCGACGACCGTGCGCGAGGTCATGACCCCTGTCATTCACCAGGTCCCGGCCACTGCGACGGTCGCAGAAGCGGCGCGGGTGATGATTCGCGAGCACATTCACCGGTTGGTCGTCACGCAGGGCAGGGAGCCGGTCGGCATCATCACCAGCATGGACCTGCTGCGGGTGGTCGCCGAACTGACCTGACAGCGGTCGCAGGGGATGGCGTCACGGGGGACCCGCGCGACGTGGCGCTCAGGGGGCGCGAAGGACCTACAGCGACGCCAGCGCCGCGCGCATGCGTGCGCGCAACGGCTGCACGACGGAGGGATCCGTGAAGTCAATCAGGGGCGCGGGATCGTAGAGCTCGAAGAACAGGCTGTCTCGTGCATCGGACGGGACACCAAGCGCCTCCCGGATCGGGAGCGCGTGGGGAATGAAGCCGCGATCGATGAGCCGATCCATGGTGGCCGTGATGGTGCCGGTCAAACCGCAGACGTAGACCACGGCGTCGTGCGGCGTCAGTCCATCAGGCGGCAGATTCAGACGCCGCTCGAGATCACGAAGTCGGGCGGGTTCGAAGAACGTTTCGACTCGCCCCACGTCGCCCACCCACTCCGGCGTCTCCGTCGGACGGCTGACCGTACCCCAGTATCGAAGGCGATTGGTCGACGACAGTCCAAGGAGCTCCTGACGATAGCCGAGCTCGGCTGCGCGGGACGCACCATGAAGAAGCACCCAGCCCGAGAGAT
>DASTDQ010000471.1:0-9212 GCA_035710305.1 Vicinamibacterales bacterium
GATGCCTTCGACGCCGAGGTCGAAAGACACGGCATCCAACGGCAACGACAACCCCAGGCCTCGTGCCTTGACATACGCCTCCTTCAAGGTCCAGTAACTGAAGAACCGGGTCGGCCGTAGGGATTCAGGCAGCGCCATCAAGCCCGACAGCTCCGCAGGCGACAGGACTCTTGCGGCAAGCGCCTCCATGTCTTCTACCTGCCGCCGGACCTCCACGTCCACACCGCAGTCGATTTCGCGAGTGACGAGACACGCAACAAGACTGCGGGTATGCGAGATATTGAACCGCAGTTTGGGGCACGTATTCGGGGCGACCACTTCCGGGCGCTCGAGTCGATCGCTCGTCAGTTCCCACGTGGCCGGCGGGATGCCGGGGGCACACCACGTGAGGGCTGAACGAAGCAGAAGGTGTGCGGCGGCGTAGGCGGCTCTGTCCGACTCAAAGCGGAAGCTCGCCATCCGTGCGCGCTCCTCCGCCGAGAGAACGAACAGGCGGCTCGTCACCTCTTCGCGGAGCGCCTCCGGATCCACCCACCAGACATGAGCTTCGCCAGGGGAGATCGTGCCAGATTGGCGAACGCTCACAGTTGTCCCGGGAGCGGGCATCACTTGACGACGACAAAGTTTTCGAGCGCGAGGACGTCGACACCGGTTCCGTAGAACACCCGCACGGCGTCGCGCGCGTTGCAGACGATCGGCTCGTGAAATCCGTTGAACGACGTGTTGACGAGGCACGGAATTCCGGTCGCCTCGCCAAACGCCGTCAGGAGCTGCCGGAATCGAGGAGGCGACCTGTGATCGACGCTGTGCACCCTCACCAGTGCGCTGCGGGCCGGCAAGACGTGCCGGAAGCGATCCGGATCGCGCGGGCGGAAATCGCATTCCATGAACGGGGCTTTGTCGGGCCCGTCGAAGTGCTCGCGCAGGGCCCCGTGCAGGGAGCTGAGTGCATATCCTCGCCACGGTTGCCGCTTCTTCAAGAAACCATTCAAGTTCTCGAGCACGTACGGCGCGAAGGGGTTCGCGACGATCGATCTGGCACCCAGCGCGCGGTGCCCCCATTCCATCGGGCCCTCGAACCACGCGACGAGTCGCCCCCTGCACAAGGCCGATACAGCCGCGTCGATAACAGCGTCGTCGCTCTGCCAGTCGTACTGCAGTTTGCAGTTCTCGAGCGTAGCCTTGATCGCGGCCTGATCGTACCAGGGACCGAGGAACGGCGAGAGCAGCTGAGGCGGACGACCGATCGAGGCGAGGGCCGCGCCGACCGCCGCGCCGGTAAGTCCCGGATCGACGGGCACGAAGACGTCCGTGAACGGTCCGGCGAGGTGCGCCGCGGTGTTGAACGAAGAATTGTAGAAGAGGCTGCCGGCCAGGCAGACGTGTTCGTCCTGCGTGTGTCGCTGGACCTCTGCGAGCAACGCGAGGAACAGTTCGGCCAGCCGCCGCTGCAGCCCAGCGGCGATGGCGGCGCACGCCACGATTCCCCCACGCGCCGTCTCCTGCGCGATACGCGAACCAACGGCCAGCTCCCAGCCCGGTTTCGCGGTCACGGAGTGCGCATCCCCATCGATGAACGCGGCGGCGCGCTCGTCGCCGTTTCCAGGCTCCAGTCTGGCCAGAGCCTCGAAGCGCTGTGCCCCGGCTGACGAGGAGAAGCCCACGAGACGGCTGCACTCGGAGAGCAGGTCGGCGTAGCCCGGGCCAACCCAGGGCCAGTCGACTCTTGCCACTTCTCTGCCGCGCGCCCGCCAGACGCTGACCTTGGGCTCCTCGCGGTCGCACACGACGATCGTCGCGGCCGAATAGGGCGAGGACAGGTAGGCCGTGCAGGCGAGAGCGAAGTGGGGCTCCATCCGATCGCGGGACTGAACGTCCGCTCCCCACCCGGCGCCGACGCGCACGTAGCGGCCGATATCGGCGCGACTCGAACATTTGAGATCCAGGAGCAGATCGAGGGCCTCGTCCGGCAGGCCGCTCGATTCGACGCCCGCGCCACGAATGCGGGTCGCGCGCTCCTGCTCCAGAACCATTAGGGCGCCGATCTCGTCCCCGAGCGCAACGCAGGTACGCGCCGACGCGCTCGAGAGCCCCACCGTCATTCGTCCATTCACGCCAGTCGAACGCATGGGCAGATCTCGACCCTCACGAGCGCTCTTCTCGCGGCGATCATGCGCAGGTGACACTACTGAGCCTGTTCCGCCAGCTGCTTCTCGCATGCCGCTGCAGCCTGTCGCAGAGTCTGATACATCAGGTCGTTGAACGTGATCTTGCACCCCAACTCCCGCTTGATGATCGAGATGACTTGGAGGGCGTTCAGCGAGTGACCGCCGAGATCGAAGAACTTGTCGTCAACAGACACGGTGTCAGTGCCTATGACGCTCTTCCAGATTCGGGCGATGGCGATTTCAGCGTCGGTGCTCGGCCGCGAGGACACGTTGGCGGCGTCCCAGACGCGCGCCCCGCCGCCCCATGTCTTCGTCTTCGCCGGCGCCGGTAAGGCCTGCCGGTCGATCTTGCCGTTCTGCGTGAACGGCAGGGCATCCATCACCACGAACGTCGCCGGCACCATATAGGTGGGCAGCTTCTGTTTCAAGAAGTTCCTCAGCTCGGTGGCGACGTCCCCCTGGGACGTCGAAGGCCGAACGTACGCGACGAGCTGAACGGATCCGTCGGCTTCCGCGCGTGCCACGACTGCACATTCCTGTACCGCGGGATGTCCGCCGAGCACTGACTCCACCTCGCCGAGCTCGATCCGGAAGCCACGGATCTTTACCTGCGTGTCCTTGCGGCCAACGAACTCCAGCGTGCCGTCCGGAAGCCGGCGACCGATGTCCCCCGTCCGATAGACCCGGCGTCCGGGGTCGTCGGACTCGGTGGTGAACGCCGTTCGTGTCTTCTCCTCGTCGCGCCAGTACCCGAGAGCGACGTGCCGGCTGCGGATGGCGATCTCGCCATACACGTCGGTCGGCGTGCCGCCGGCACTGAGCAGCAGGATCTCCGTGTCCTCGACCGGGTGGCCGACCGGGAGCGATCGACGCCGGCTGACTGTGTCGCTGGTCATGAAATGCTGCAGCGTCACGGTCGACTCGGAGGGTCCTAACCCGTTCACCAGCACCGTCGCGGGACCGAACCGACGCTTGAACAGCTCGAGGTCGCCCGCTATCGCTTCTTCCCCTCCGAGAACCACGAGCCGAATGTGCGGAAACTCGCCTGTGTCACTTCCATCTCCGAAGAGCTGCCGGAATACCGTCGGTGTGGAATGGAAGATGGTCACGCGCTCATCGGCCATCTGTCTCACCACACCATCGGGACCGTCCTCCAGCAATCGCGCCGGTACGAGAGTGGCGCCGTTGAGAAGCGCACCAAAGATGTCCATGACTGCGCCGTCGAAGCCGTACGACGACAGCAGCGACAGTCGGTCGCTGGAGCTGATACCGAGGTTGTTCGTGTAGACCCGCATGAAGTGCAGCACATTGCGGTGACTCTGCACGACTCCCTTGGGTACGCCCGTGGATCCGGACGTGTACAGGATGTAGGCGATCGAATCCGGAGTCGCCGGCCGCACCACGGCAGGTCGGTCATCGCCTGGTCCAACGTCCTCGATGCCGACAACAGCGACCGAATGCCCTGCGAGCTCGCGTGCAAGCTTCAGGTTCGCGTCGTCAGCGAGCAGGATCCCCGCCTCCGAGTGTTTCAGCATGTACGCCAGCCGGTCGCGCGGATTCGATGGATCGAGCGGCACGTACGCGCGTCCGGACTGGAGCGTGCCCAGGATACCTGCCATGAGCGGAGCACCCTTCTCGAACAGCAGGCCAACGGGGGCGTCAGACTGACCTCCAGCCGCGTGAATCCGCCCGGCGACTCCCGTCGCCCTGGCCGAAAGCTGCCGGTACGTCCACTCGTGCCGGGGCGTTTTCACGGCGACGCGCTCGGGATGGGCCTCGACCTGTCGCTCGAAACGCTGCGTAATTGTCGACTCGACCTCGTCCAGCCCGAATCCGACGGTGGACGGCACGTCGCGAACCCGGCGGGGCGCCCGCTGGTCGGCCGTGAGCAATGGCAGGCCCGACACGTGTCGATCCGGATTCGCGACGACTGCCTCCAACAGCACCACGAAGCGTCCGAGCATCGCGGTCATCGTCACCTGATCGAAGACATCCGCGTTGTAGACCATCCGCAGCATCGTCTGCTGGAGCCCCTCGGTCGCGTACAGCGTGAGGTCGAACTTTGACCCGATCGCGGGCGACTCCATCTGCACCAGGCGCAGATCGCCGAAGGCGAGCCTGGCCTCTGACGTCCGCTGGTGGTTGAACAGCACTTGGTACAAGACCGACCGGCTCCGGTCCCGCTCGATCTGCAGCGAATCGACGATGTGCTCGAACGGAAGGTCCTGGTTGGCGAAGGCCTCGAGCACGCCCGCGCGGACATCCCTGAGGAGTTCCCTGAAGCTCGCGTCCCCCTTCACCTTGGTACGCTGGGCAAGCGTGTTCAGGAAGAAGCCGATCAGATCCTCCGTCTGACTTTGGCTGCGGCCAGCCGTCGGTGAGCCGACGATGATGTCCGTCTGTCCTGTGTGCAGGTACAGGAGGGCTTTGAAAGCGCTCAGGAGGGTGATGTACATGGTGGCTCCCTCCTGTCTTCCCAGGGCCACCAGCGCTCTCGATAGCTCGGGCGTCAGCACCACCGACTCCGATCCCCCGCGGAAGCTCTGCACCGGAGGGTGCGGTCTATCGGTAGGCAACGCGATGGTGGGAGGCGCGTCCTCCAATCGCTTCCGCCAGTACGCGAGCTGTGCCGCCTTTCCGTCCCCGTCCAGCCAGTCGCGCTGCCACTGACTGAAGTCGGCGTACTGGATCGCCAGCGGCTTCAGGCCGTGCGGCTTTCCGCCAGCGAACGCCGTGTAGAGCTGAGACATCTCCCGCACAAAAATGCCGGCGGACCAGCCATCAGTCGACACGTGGTGCTGATTCCAGAGAAGGACGTGCTCGCCATCCGCGAGCTGCAGGAGCGACGCTCGCCAGACAGGACCCTTCGCGAGATCAAACGAGCGCTGGGCGTGGGACCTGGCTATCGCCTCAACGAGACGGGCTCGCTCCGGTGTCGCGAGTGTCCGCAGGTCGGTGAACGAAATCCGGGCCCGGCTGTCGGGGGCGATGACCTGCACCGGTCGCCCATCGACTGAACTGAACGTGGTCCGCAACACCTCGTGCCGACTGACGACCGCGGCAATGGTCTGCTCGAGCGCTGCGACGTCGAGCGCACCGCCAATCTGCACCGCCGCGGGCACGTTGTACGCGCTGTTGCCGGGCTGCAGCTGATCGAAGAGCCACAGTCGCTCCTGCGAGAACGACGCCGGAATGACGCGATCCCGCCGCGTGGCGACGATCGGTGGCAAGCTGGCTCTCGCCGGCTGCTCCGACGCCTCCTCGATCCTTGCGGCGATGCCCTCGATGGTCGGGCTCTCGAAAATACTGAGCAGCGGCAGCTCGACGTCGAACTGCTGGCGGATTCGTGAGACGAGCTGCATCGCCGACAGCGAGTGCCCGCCTCGGTCGAAGAAGCTTTCTCGTACGCCGATGACGTCGAGGCGCAGGAGCTGGCGCCAGATGTCGGCGAGTCTCTGCTCGGTGGCCGTGCGCGGCTCCACCAGGTTCTCCCGCGCAGTCGACACGTCAGGAGCCGGCAGCGCCCGCCGATCCACCTTGCCGTTGCGATTGAGGGGAAGGCTCGGCAGCGTGACGAATACCGATGGCACCATGTAGTCGGGCAGACGCTGCTCCGCGAATGCGGTGAGATCCGCGACAGTCGCCTCGGCCTGCCGCAGGACAACGTAGGCGACGAGGCGAGCCTCGCCTGCCGCTTCCCGCCGTGCCACGACGACCGCGTGCCGAACGGCCGGGCAGGCAGCCACGACCGCCTCGACCTCCGCTTGTTCCACGCGGTACCCGCGGATCTTGATCTGGTCGTCGACGCGCCCGCGGAACTCGATGTCGCCGCCTGGAAGCTGGCGCGCCCGATCGCCCGTCCGATAGAGCCGCTGCCCGTCGGCGCCAATCGGGTCTGGTACGAACCGTTCGGCTGTCTCGGCTGGCCGATTGAGGTACCCGCGCGCGACACCGCCACCGCCGATGTACAGCTCGCCAGTGACTCCGATCGGCGCGGGTCGTCCACCGGACCCCAGGATGTAAGCGCGATAGTTGGGTAGCGGCCGTCCGATCGGCAGGCTTCCGCTGTCGGGGTCGCGTCGGCCCCTCGAGAGCGCGCAGGTCGTGGCCCCGACGGTCGTCTCGGTCGGCCCGTAGTGATTGAAGACCTTGGCCGACGACAGCGCCTCGATGCGATCGATCAGCGCCCACGGCGTGGCCTCGCCGCCGAGGACGATGCGGCGACAGGAAAGCACATGCTGAGGAGCGGACGCCGACAGAAGTGCCTCCAGGTGCGACGGGACCACCTTGATGCAGTCGATCGGCCAGCGGGCGAAGTACTGGGCGAGCGCGTCCGGATTCGACCGGCGGTGCTCAGACACGACGTGAAGCGTCCCGCCAGTAGTCAGGGCGGCGTACACGACCGTGTTTCCCAGGTCTGCCGCGAACGTTGAGACCAGGGCCATGTGCTCGCCGTCGCAGACCTCGAATCGTTCCGCAACACCCCTTGCGTAGTTCACGATCTGTCGATGTTCGACTGCCACTCCCTTCGGCACGCCTGTCGTGCCGGACGTGAACAGCACGTACGCGAGGTCGGCTGGCGTCACCGTCACGGCGTTCGGCTCTGGCGCCGCGCCCTGGGACCGCAGAACGTCGTCGAGGACGACAACGTCGATGTCAATGTCCTGGAATACGCCGGCGAGGGCACGGTGCGACACGACGCTTGTCATGTGCGATTCGCGCACGAGTGCTTCCAGGCGCAACTTGGGCAACGACTGGTCGAGAGGGACGTAGGCGCCGCCAGCCTTCAGGATCCCGAGAATCGCGACGATCATGTCCGCGGATCGCTCGGCGTGTATGCCGACCGTCCTCCCGGCACCAACCCCCCTGACCCGGAGACGAGCCGCAAGCGCAGTCGCCGCATCATCAAGTGCGCGATAGGTCAGGACGCCGTCCTCGTAGACGACCGCGCACCGGTCTGGACAGCGCGCAACCTGCGCTTCGAACAGATCGTGGGCGCACGGGTCATCGGGGAACGCGACGGCTGTCGCATTGAAATCCTCGATCGTTCGCGTCCATTCCTCCGCGCCGAGGATGTCGATTTCGGCGCAATCCCGCGTCGGGTCGCGTACCACGCCGCGGAGCGCCGTCTCGAGCTGACCGGCCAGGCGCGACGCATCCTCTCGGGAAAACATGGCAGCCGCGTAGTGCAACTCCAGGACGACCGAGTTGCCGCGACGGGAACACGCGAACTTCAAGTGGAAGCGGTCCAGGTATTCGAACTCGCGAAGTGGCGAGATTCGGATGCCGGACGCTTCGCTCTCGGCCGGAACGCGCCGGTATTCGAAGGCGAATGGCAGAAACAGCGGCTCGCCGCTCCCCGAATCGGCAGCCACGTCCTCCCAGTCGAAGTATGGCTCCCAGTCCCGTGCGCGCTCGCGGCTGTCGACGATGTTGTCAATGGCCGTCTGAAACGAAGCTCCGTTCGTGGCCCGGTACCGGAGGGGCACGAACCCGGCAAACGGACCGACCGCCGTCTCCAGTTCCTGGTCGGTGCGGCCGTCGATCCGACAGGCCACCGGAATGTCAGTGCTGCCCGTCAACCGTCCGAGCAGTGCGCACCAGCAGGAGAGATACACTTGCTGATCGGTCTTGGCCGCACGCCGCGCAAGGTCATCGATGGCGTTGACCAGGCTCGGATCGATCTCACGCTCGACGCGCTCGACGCGCACATCCCCCGCATCCGCCGGAGGTCTGACCAGCGGATGCTGGATCCCGGTCAGCGCGGCAACGTCCTGCGACAGCCAATACTTCCGGCCGAGCGTTGCCTCCTCGTCCTCGAGGATCTCGGCCTGCCACGCAGCGAAGGCCGCGTACTGCAGCGGTTCATCGCCGGCGGCGTCACGACCCCCACTGGCGTAGATTCGCATCGCGTCGTTGGCGGCCAGGTACAACGACTCGAGATCGGCGACCAGGGGCGAAGCTGTCATGAGAAGGACATGCTGCGACCCGTCAACCCTGGCAAGCGTGCAGCGCAAAGGACTGCCGTCGGCGACGCTCAGCGGCTCGCGGTCTCTCCGCAGAAGCGTCTCAACGACGTCGGGCAGTGCGGCCTCTCCGACTGAAACCTGAGTCTCCCGCCAGACTGGCTCCGTCTCGTCACCTACGACCTGAATCGGCAGCTTCAGCCCGCTGGGCTGCCGAAACGTCGTCCGCAGAATTTCGTGACGCCCCACTACGCGCACGACCGACTGCCTGAGCCGCTCTCGATCGAGTCGACCAGTGAGCAACAACGCAGCTTGAACCGCAAATGCGGTCCCGTAGTGAGGAAACTGCCAGATCCGTTTCTGCTGGCGAGAGAGGTGGTACCCGCGAATTGTCTGTTCAGCCATACGCTTCCGGTGTCAGGGTCCGTCGCTTGCCCGGGGGGTTTACGCTCCGGCGGGCTCGGCGACCCGCTCCAGGTGCCCCTCGCCTGTCAACGTTGCCAGATCGAGATCAGCCACGCACCGTACCTTCTGATAGTTCAATGTGAGGCCGCCCTCGATGTGAATGCGGCCCGTCCCACGCACGAAATCCGCCTTGCTCACGTCGGAGGCCTGAGGATCCAGCTGGAACCCGAGTTCCGTCCCCCCGCGCGTGTCGGTGAACTTGACGTGGACGAAGCCCCGCGCGAGCGCCTCCTGCAAGCGCGGCACAGTCTTTTCCGGCCGCAACCCCGCTTCCACCGGGTGCGTCCCGGTAGCCAGAAACGCGACGAGATCGTCCCGAGGGTCCTTCGGCCGCCGTTCGGCCTCTGCGATCCGTCGTGCCTCCTCCGCTTCCAGCTCTGGCCGGCGCGCCTCCAGCTCCGCCATCTTCTTGCGGAGGCTCAGTGGACGCATGTCGGTCCAGACTTCTTTGATGTATGCAAGGCACTCCGCTTTCGGCCCTTGCGTTCCGACAGCCTTCCAGCCAAGGGGCATCTCCCGATGCGCTGGCCAGATCGAATACTGCTCCTCGTGGTTCACCACCACCTGGTAGACCGTCGTATCCTCATCCTCGTCTCGAAACATCCCTCTCCTC
>DASTDQ010000472.1:0-6016 GCA_035710305.1 Vicinamibacterales bacterium
TAGTTGGTGAAGAACACGAAGCCGCGTGCGTCCACGCTCTTGAGCAGGACGTTGCGGACCGATGGACGGCCCGCGCGCGTCGCCGTGGCCAGCGCCATCATCGTCGCGTCGATCTCGAGCGTACGAGCCTGGTCGTACCAGCGAGAGAACTGCTCGAGCGGATCCGGGTCGGACTGCCCTTCCGTCAACGGGTGGCCGGAATACTCGCGGCCGGAGCCCTCACTGGCCACTCACCACCAGCCGGATGGCGTCGTTCTCCACGGTGATTCGCACCTCGCCGCCGGCCTGAGCCAGTGACCCGAAGAGGAGCATCTCCGACAGCGGCTTCTTGACGACGCGCTCGATGAGGCGCGCCATGGGTCGGGCACCGAACGCACGGTCGAAGCCTTTCTCGGCCAGCCACGTCCGCGCCGCGGGCTCGAGCACGATCGTGACCTTCCGGGCGCCGACCATGCCGCGCACATCCTCGATCTGTTTGTCCACGACGCGTTCGATCTCCCTGGTGCCGAGCGCGCCGAACGTCACGACGGCGTCCAGGCGGTTGCGGAACTCGGGCGTGAAGGTCCGCTCGACTGCGCCGCGGGACGATCCGCCTTGCCCCGCGTCGGCAAACCCGAGGCGGCGGTCCGACAGATCGCGCGCGCCGGCGTTGGTCGTCATGATCAGGATGATGTGGCGGAAGTCGGCCTTGCGGCCGTGCGAATCGGTGAGCGTCGCGTGATCCATCACCTGCAGCAGGATGCTGAACATGTCCGGGTGCGCCTTCTCGATCTCGTCGAGCAGGAGCACGGCGTGCGGCGTCTTGCGGATGGCGTCGATGAGCAGCCCGCCTTCTTCGTAGCCGACATATCCGGGCGGGGCCCCGATGAGCCTCGACACGGCGTGCTTCTCCATGTACTCGGACATGTCGAAGCGGATGAACTCGACGCCCATGATCCTGGCGAGCTGGCGCGCCAGCTCCGTCTTGCCCACGCCGGTCGGCCCGGCGAAGAGAAAGTTGCCAATCGGCTTCTCCGGCGCCCGCAGGCCCGACCGCGACAGCTTGATGGCCGAGGCGACTTCGTCGATCGGGCCGTCCTGCCCGAAGATCACCTGCCGGAGCTCCTCGTCGAGGCGCTCGAGCGCGAGCTTGTCGTCGCTGGACACGGTCTGCACCGGCACGCGCGCCATCCTGGCGACGATGCGCTCGATCTCCGAGGCCGTGATCCTGGCCACGCGCTCCGCGGGCGGGAGCATCTTCTGCGCCGCGCCAGCTTCGTCCAGCACGTCGATCGCCTTGTCCGGCAGGTGCAGATCCTGAAGGTGCCGCGCCGACAACGTCACGGCGGCCGCCAGCGCGTCGTCGTCGTACTGCACGCCGTGGTGCGATTCGTAGTGCAGGCGAAGGCCCTTGAGGATCTCGAGCGTCTCGTCCTCCGAGGGCTCGAGGATGTCGATCTTCTGGAAGCGCCGGGACAGCGCCCGGTCGCGGTCGAACGACTGCTTGACGTCGCTGAAGGTCGTTGACCCGATGCAGCGCAGCGTTCCGCCGGCGAGCGCCGGCTTGAGCAGGTTGCCGGCATCCATCGCACCGCCCGACGCGGCGCCCGCGCCGACCAGCGTGTGGATCTCGTCGATGAAGAGAATCGCGTTCTCTTCCTTCGACAGCCGGTCGAGCACCAGCTTGACCCGCTCCTCGAAGTCGCCGCGGTAGCGGGTGCCGGCCACCAGCGCACCGAGATCGAGCGCGAAGACCCGCGCGTTCTTCAGCACCTCCGGCACGCGCCCTTCGTGAATGCGCAGCGCGAGTCCCTCGGCCAGCGCCGTCTTGCCGACCCCGGGCTCGCCGACGAGCAGCGGATTGTTCTTGCGGCGGCGGCACAGCACCTGAATCATCCGCTCGATCTCGAGCGCCCGCCCGATCAGCGGGTCGATCTGGCCCGCCGCAGCACGCGCAATCAGATCCGTCGCGTAGGCGCGCAGCGGATCGGTCGGCGGCGCTGTTCGATCGCCGCCGGCGGGTACGGCTTCGGGAGCGCTCTTCGCCCCGTGCGACAGCACGCGCAGCAGCAGCAGCCGCTCCACTCCCTGCGAGCGGAGAAAGAACGCCGCGTGGCTGTCTTCCTCCTGCAGGAGAAAGACCAGCAGGCTTCCGCTGTCGACGTGCTTCGCGCTCGAGGAGACGGCGTGCAGCATCGCCTGCTGAACCACCCGGTCGAAGCCAAGCGTCGGCTCGGGCTCGACGGAGGTCGCCGACAGCACGGGCGTATACGCCTTCGTCAGCACGTCGGTGAGCTGCCGGCGCAGCAGGTCGAGATTGGCGCCGCACGAGGCGAGCACCTGCTTGCCCTGCGGCTCGTCGGTGATCGACAACAGCAGGTGTTCGAGCCCGACTTCTTCGTGGCGTCGATCGGCTGCGAGCCGAAACGCCCGCTTCATCGTCTCGAGCGTTTCCGGCGCGAACGGAACGGGTGTCTTACTCATGCTCGAGCTCGGGCTCCATCGTCACGAGCAGCGGAAACTCCTGCTGCTCCGCCATCTGCATCGTCTTCTTCATTTTCGTCTCGGCGACGTCGTGCGTGTAGACGCCCGCCACGCCGATGCCGGAGCGATGCACGCTCATCATGATCACGACAGCCTCCATCCGGGGCTTGTGGAACACCGTCTCCAGCACCCAGACGACGAACTCCTGCGTCGTGTAGTCGTCGTTGTGCAGCAGCACCCGCCACATGCGAGGGGGCTCGACCTTCTGGTCGGCGAACGACTCCGTCAGTGTGGACTCGTGTGCACCAGGCATGTTGGGCTGTGTACCGGCTACCAGCTAGCTCAATTGTACCAAGAGGTCCGCGTCGAACCGCCATGGCGAGGGGACGGGCGCCGCGCGGACCAGCCGATCGACCTGCTGCAGAAACGACGCCCGCGGGACTTCGCGCGCGCCGAGCGACGACAGGTGGCTCGTGGACATCTGGCAGTCGATGCAGGGAAAGCCCCACCGTTCGAGCTGGCGAACGAGCGCCACCAGGGCAACCTTGGATGAGTCGGTCACGGCGCTGAACATCGACTCGCCGAAGAACATCCGTCCGATCGCGACGCCGTAGGCCCCGCCGACCAGGCGCTCCCCCATCCACGTTTCCACCGAGTGCGCGTAGCCAAGCGAGAACAACCGATCATACGCGCTCATCATCTCGGCCGTGATCCAGGTGCCGTCCTGGCCGGGCCTGGTCCCGGCACATCCTTCCATCACCTGCGCGAAACTGGTGTCTGCGGTCACGCGCCAGCGCCCGGATCGGATCGTCTTCCTGAGCGAGTGCGAGACGTGCAGATCGGCGGTTGACAGCACCATGCGTGGATCCGGGCTCCACCAGAGCACGGGATCGTCGTCTCCGAACCACGGGAAGATTCCCCGGCTGTAGGCGTCGATCAGCCGCTCCGGAGACAAGTCCGCGCCCGCGGCCAGAAGCCCGTTCGGCTCGCGCAGCGCGCGCTCGACGGGCGGGAACGGATCGTCGATCTCGAGAAACGGAATCACGTAATCTAACCGTAGATTCTGCCACTTGCGTCCAGATCTTTCCTCGCTCGCGTCGATGATCGAGGGCCGCGTCGTGACGCGGTTCGCTCCCTCTCCCACGGGTTATCTCCATCTCGGCCACGTGGTCCATGCGCTGTACGTCTGGGGCGTGGCGCGAGCCCTTGGCGGGCACGTGGTCATGCGAATCGAAGACCACGACCGTCTTCGCAGCCGCCCGGAGTACGAATCGGCGCTCGTCGAAGATCTGGGGTGGCTGGGATTCGAACCGGACTCGGGCGCCAGCCCCCGCCTGCGCCAGAGCGACACGCCCGCCGTCTACGAAGAGGCGCTGGCCAGGCTGCGGCGGACGCATCACGTCTACGCCTGTGAATGCTCCCGCAAAGAGATCGGGAGCGAACGCTACGGAGGCCGGTGCCGGGACCGGGGCCTTCGAGAGGCACCTGGACGTGGGCTCAGGGTCGAAATGGGTCGAGAGGTGGAGTCGTTCGAGGATGGACTGCTCGGCCTCCAGGAACAGACACCCGCGGATCAATGCGGAGACCTGCTCGTTCGGGATCGCGACGGCCAGTGGACCTACCAGTTTGCCGTGACGGTGGACGACCTGCGGCAAGGGATCTCGCTCGTGATTCGAGGCGCCGATCTCACCTCGTCGACGGGACGCCAGATCGCGCTCGCCCGGATGCTCGGTCGCGCGCGGGCCCCCGTCTTTCTGCACCATCCGCTCATCCGTGACGACAGCGGCAACAAACTGAGTAAATCCGCCAGTGACACCGGCGTGCGCGAGCTGCGGGCCGCGGGCGTTGACGCCGCCGGGGTCATCGGGAGGGCCGCGTTCCTCGTGGGGTTGGTGGACCGGCCAAGACCCCTTCCCGCCCACGAGGTCCCCTTGCACTTCCTTCGCTCGGACCCGAGCGCCGGCCCGGGGTTGCAAGTCCCGAACTGAGTTAGAATCGAGCGCCGCCTTATCGGGCGGCGTCTTACACTGAGGAGACCTTGGCAGTCCGTTTGTTCATCGGGAACCTTCCCTACAGCGCGAGCGAAGCGGATCTCAGAGCCCATTTCGCTGCCGTCGCCGAACCCTCCCACGTTGCCATGCCGGTGGATCGCGACACGGGTCGTCCACGCGGATTCGCCTTCGTCGAGTTCGCGGACCGCGCGGTCGCCGAAGAAGTGATCCGCAAGTTCGACGCGCAGCCTTTTCAAGGCCGCCCCCTTGCCGTGAGCGAGGCGCGCGCGCGCGAAGATCGTCCCCCGCGTCCGCCAGGCGGTGGCTTCGCGCCGCGGCCCGGCGGTGGCGGCGGCGGGTTCGGTGGTCCTCGTCCAGGCGGGTTCGGCGGCCCTCGTCCGGGCGGCGGCGGCTTCGGTGCACGTCCAGGACCGGGAGGAATGCCTGCCGGACCCGGCGGCCGCGACAGGAGCGCCAATTTCGGACCGCCCGCGCCGCCGAAACGACTGCGCGGAAAGAAGACGACTCAGCAGGAGCACAAGCCGCGCGGGCCGATCAAGGAACGAACCGGCGGACGGATCTACGCCGTCGACGATCTCGACGACGATTCAACGGTCGAGATCGATGACGTCGCGACGCGGGCCAAGGACGCCGACGACTCAACGGTCGAGATCGATGACGTCACGACGCCGGCCGAGGACGCCCACGAACCGGATGAGGAATAATCGCTCGTAGGTGTTCCGGTCCGTTGCGCAGATCGTCTCGTGGTCGGCCCTGGCGGTCGGCGTCGTTCTCTTTCTCGTCACCCTCGCCCGAATCGATCTCGACGAGACGCTGAACAGCGTACGCGGCCTCGGGCTCGCCTTTCCGGTCCTGCTCCTTCCCAGCGCATGCTGGCAGCTGCTGCGCACGTGGGGATGGTCCGTCGCCTTTCCCGACCACGCGCGGCCCACGTTCAGTCGCCTGTTCCGCGTGCGGATGGCCAGTGACGCCATCGGCTTCTTCACTGTCCGCGGGATCACGGGTGAACCGCTGAAAGTCGTGCTGCTCTACGACCGCGTCTCGCCATCGATTACGACCGCGGCGATTACGCTGGAACGGATGGCCTTCGGTGTGATCTCGCTGGTGATTGCGGGCATCGTCTCGTGGTTCGCCGTCCGGCGCCTGACGATGCCCGGCGCGTGGGACGCCGTCTTCACGGTCGTCTCGATCGCCACCGTCGTCGCGGTGTTCATCCTGGCGCAGCTAGCGCGGCGCCGCAGGGGCCACTATCTCGGGCGCGGCGTCCAGCGCATCGGGCGTCTGACCGGGCGGCCCCTCGAATCGTCCCGCATCGTCCGCTTCATCCTCGACGTGGAGGACGTCCTGCTCGAACTGCTGCGCGGCGATCGACGGCGACTGATCATCCTCACCGTCCTGCCCATCGTCTGCTACCTGATCTCTGCGTTCGAGGTATGGCTCGTGCTCTGGGCGATCGGCGAGCCGATCGGCATCACGGCGGCGCTGGCCATCGATACGTTCGTTCGGCTGGCCAGCATCGCCTACGCTCCGATCCCGGGCGG
>DASTDQ010000473.1:0-6061 GCA_035710305.1 Vicinamibacterales bacterium
GCCCCAGCTGGTCGAGGGGTCGCCCTACGCGTCGTTCATCCTCCACCACAAGGTCGATCCGACCACCCGTTTGATCATCCTGCTGGCGCTCATCCCTCACGTGCGCCCCCAGCTGCTGGACGTGCTGTGGACGCGCAACGAGGCGACGCAGCGACACTTCTCGGAGTTTGGCGGGGTGCACTCGTCTTCGGGCGGCTTCCTCCCGACGGGCGAGACCGCGGCATTCCTGCTGGCCGGCGACGACCTCGGGGCGCGGTTCGAGACGATGCGCCTATTCGATGCCGAGAGTTTTCTGGCGCGTCACGCCGTCGTACATCTGGCCGCCGTCGGTCCGGGCGAACCGCAGTTCGGCGGGCTGCTGACGATCTCGCGCGAGTTCCTGCATCGCTTCACCAGCGGGCTGGACCGGAAGCCCGGCTTCAGCGTCGAGTTTCCCGCGCGGCTGATTCGTACCGAGCTCGGATGGGACGACCTCGTGCTGCCGGCCTCGACGCTGGCCGATCTCGACGAGATTCAGGCGTGGGTGACGCATGGGCCCACGCTGCTGCGCGAATGGGGCCTTGGCGCCAAGCTGCGCCCCGGCTTCACGAGCCTCTTCCACGGGCCGCCGGGCACGGGCAAGACGCTCTCGGCGTGCCTGCTGGGCAAGCACTGCGGCTGCGACGTCTACAAGGTGGACCTGAGCCTCGTCGTCTCGAAGTACATCGGCGAGACGGAAAAGAACCTCGCCCGCATTTTCGACGCGGCCGAGCACAAGGGGTGGATTCTCTTCTTCGACGAGGCCGACGCGCTCTTCGGCAAGCGCACCCGCGTCGAGGATTCGCACGACCGCTTCGCCAACCAGGAAATCAGCTTCCTGCTGCAGCGCATCGAGGAGTTCGACGGCGTCGCGATCCTGGCGTCGAACTTCCGCGCCAACATTGACGACGCGTTCCTGCGCCGGTTCCAGTCGGTGGTGCACTTCCCGGTGCCGAAGCCGCCGGAGCGCCTGCGCATCTGGCGCGAGGCGTTTTCGCGCCACGCGACGCTCGACGCGCGGATCGACCTGGGCCGCATCGCGGACCAGTACGAGCTGGCGGGCGGCACCATCATGAACGTCGTGCGCTACGCGTCGCTGATGGCGGTGAGCCGCGGGGGCCGCGCGATCGCGCTCGAGGACCTGGAAGAGGGCGTGAGGAGGGAGTTCATGAAGGAGGGGAAGGCGCTGTAATTCCATGATCACGGCCCAGGCCAAAACCATCGGCCGTTCGACGGCGCCGCCGGCGCCGGTGCCTACCCCCGTGCGGGCTGCGGTGCCCGTGCGTCCGCAGTGTTCCGGGCTCAAGGTGTCCACGCCGGCCGACGCCGCGGAGAAAGAGGCGGAGTTCACCGCGAAGAAGATCATGCGGATGGCGGCGCCCGAGCCCGTGCTTGCGCGCCGGTTCGAGTCGCCCTACATCGCGCGGTTTGCGCAGGTCCCGTTCGGCCGCGTCTCGCGGGCGGCCACGGCGGCCGAGGGGCAGCCCGACGTGAGCGCCAACATCAACGCGGAGCTCGCGGCGAGCCGCGCATCCGGGCAGCCGCTGCCGCCGGGCGTACGGCGGTTCATGGAGCCGCGCTTCCGGGCCGACTTCGGCGGGGTACGGATCCACACCGGCGACACGGCAGCGCGTCTGAGCGCGCAGCTCAACGCGCGCGCGTTCACCCTCGGACCCCAGATCTATTTCGGCCGCGATCGCTTCAGGCCCGACACGGGCGACGGGCGCGAGCTCATCGCCCACGAGCTGACGCACACGATCCAGCAGGGCGCCGCGGCGCAGGAGGGGGGGCGGCCGGCCGCGCCCGCGCCGGTTGCGACGCCCGGCACCCTCCAGCGCAGCGAAGAGGTCGCCGTCACCCAGCAGTCGCCGGTTCACATCCAGCGCGGAATCATTTCCGAGGCGCTCGACTTCGTGGCCGAGCGGGTGAACAACATCCCTGGCTTCCGGATGTTCACGATCGTGCTCGGCGTCAACCCGGTGAACATGAGCGCCGTCGATCGCAGCCCGGCCAACATCCTGCGCGCGGTGATCGAGTTCGTGCCGGGGGGCGGGCTCGTCACCAAGGCGCTCGACAACCACGGCATCATCGACAAGGGCGCGAACTGGGTCGCTCAGCAGATCAAGACGCTGGGGATGATCGGGGGCGCCATCCGGGACGCGTTGATGACGTTCGTCAAGTCGGTCGGCGTCGGCGATCTGTTCAGTCCGGTCGCCACCTGGAACCGCGCCAAGCGGATCTTCACCGATCCGATCGACCGCATCATCTCGTTCGCCAAGGGACTGCTGGCTGGCTTTGTCGAGCTGATCAAGGCGGCCATCCTTCGTCCCCTGGGCGGCCTCGCCCAGAAGCTTCCCGGCTACGACCTGCTGAAAGCGGTGCTCGAGAAGGACCCGGTGACCGGCGACCCGTACCCGCGCACGCCCGAGACGGTCATCGGCGGCTTCATGAAGCTAGCCGGCCAGAGCGACGTGTGGGCCCGGATGCAGGAATCGCGGGCCGTGCCGCGCGCGTGGAAGTGGTTCACGACGGCGCTCAGCGAGCTGGTCGGCTTCGTCAGGGAGATCCCGACGCTCTTCATTACGGCGCTCAAGTCGCTGGAGATCATGGACATCGTCCTGCTGCCGAATGCATTCATGAAGGTCGGCAAGGTGTTCGGCGGCTTCGTCGTCCGCTTCATCTCGTGGGCGGGCAACACGGTCTGGAACCTCCTCGAGATCATCTTCGACGTCGTCAGTCCAGGCGCGCTCGGGTACGTCAAGAAAACGGGCGCCGCGCTCAAGAGCATCCTCAAGAACCCGCTGCCGTTCGTCGGCAACCTGGTGCGGGCCGCGAAGCTTGGCTTCACCAACTTCGCCGGCAACATCCTGAATCACCTGAAGGCGGGGCTCCTCAACTGGCTGATGGGCGCGCTGCAGGGCGTCTACATCCCGCAGGCGCTCACGCTGCCGGAAATCGGCAAGTTCGTGCTCTCGGTGCTCGGCCTGACGTGGGCGAACATCCGGCAGAAGCTGGTGAAGGCGGTGGGCGAGACCGCCGTCAAGGCGATGGAGATCGGATTCGACCTCGTCGTCACGCTGGTGACGCAGGGGCCAGCGGCGATGTGGGACAAGATCAAGCAACAGCTCGCCACCCTGAAGGACGCCGTGGTCGGCGCCATCATCAACTTCGTGATCGAGACCATCGTGGTGAAGGCGGTCCCGAAGCTGATTGCCATGTTCATCCCGGGCGCCGGCTTCATCTCGGCGATCATCTCGATCTAC
Organism: Vicinamibacterales bacterium; assembly: GCA_035710305.1. Classification (GTDB taxonomy): domain Bacteria; phylum Acidobacteriota; class Vicinamibacteria; order Vicinamibacterales; family UBA2999; genus Gp6-AA40. The sequence continues at coordinate 3,282 of DASTDQ010000473.1, forward strand.
GACACGGTGATGGTCTTCGTGCAGAAGATCTCGAAGATCATCCAGGTCGTCACCGCGTTCATCAACTCGATCGTGGCGATTGCGGCGGGGAACATCGGGGCGGCGGCCGCAAAGGTCGAGTCGGTCCTGGCCGGGCTGCTGTCGCTGGCGATCAGCTTCCTGGCCGGCTTCCTCGGGCTCGGCAACGTCGCCAGCAAGATCATGGGCGTGATCCAGAAAATCCGCGCCCCGATCGACACGGCGATCGACTGGCTGATCAACTGGATCGTCACGATGGCGAAGAAGTTGTTCAAGTTCGTCGTGGGCGCAGCAAAAAAGGCATTCAACTGGGCGACCGGTCGCAGCACGTTCACGGACGAGGACGGCACGACGCATGCGGTCTACATCGATGCGGGCGGCACACCGAAGCTTGTGATCGCAACCACGCCGATGGCGGCGTCGGATTTCTTGAAGTGGTATCTGGGCGAGAAAAGCGACGCCTTCAAGAACCGGAACTCTGGAAAAATCGGCGCGTGTAACACGGCGATCGCCGCGGCGCAAACTGCTATAGACGCGATCGACAGGTTCCAGAAGGCGAAACCGAACGAGGACGTGCCTGATGCGCTGCAGCGGACGCTTCTCGAGAAGAACGTCGCTGTGTCCGGAGCCCTGTCGGCGCTGGTCTCGGACGACAGGTCGATTGCCGACGCGAAGGAGAAATACAAGCTCGAAGGGCTGACCGGTACGTACGGGTCGATGCCGAAGCCGCCCGGCGACGACTTCACCGCTGATCACCAGCCGCAGGCGGCGGTGCTCGAGGCGATAGCGAAGTTCCGGTTCTTCTCGAAGACCGGCGAATTGGCGGAGCGCGCGGCGGGCCGCGCGAGGCAGGGCTACGCCATCAATCTCCATAAGCTGCGTCACGTCGCCGGCGCGACGTTTGGAAGCAAGGGCAAGGAGACGAAAGAGTCGTTCCTTGCACGCGTCAAGCCGCTTGTGAAGGACAAACCGGCCGACCAGCAGCGGAAGCTCGTGATCGCCCAAGTGCAGGTCGAGCTGCGGCGCGACGTCGCGAAGATGAAGTCCGTGGTCGCGTCGGGGCCGTGGACCGACATCCTCAACGACACGAAGGGTCCAACCAAGGATCTGAAGCCGAAGCAGCGAGAGGCCCTGAAGCAGGAAGTCGCGCAGCAGATCATCGCCGGCGAGAACCAGATCGCGGCGCAGGATCTCGAATCGCTGGGGAGCTGATCCTCCTGCGGACGTGAAGCCGCCTGCGGTCGAAGACCATTTCTTCGTCATCATCTCGGGGACGCGGCGGTAGGCAGGCGAAGGTCTCGCTATAATGAAGACGCGCGCAGGGGCGCATCCAGTCCGCGGAAAGGGCAGTGCCCACCCACTCGTCCGACAACTCCACGAAGTTTCTCGAGCCTGATCAGTGCGGACTCCAGGCACATTGAGAGGAGCTTCGTATGGCCGACCGATCGCTGCCCGCCCGTCCCGACCTGGACCAGTACAAGAAACAGGCAAAGGAGCTTGTCAAGGCCGCTGGCGCCGGCGACGCCGAGGCGTCGGCTCGCATCCGGGCGCATCACCCGCGGCCGTCCGCAACGGCGCCGCGGCTCGCTGACGCGCAACTCACGATCGCCCGCGAGCACGGCTTCGAGAGCTGGCCGCGATTCGTCCGCGAAATCGAGGCGCGCCTGGGCGACGAGTCACCGCGCGCCATCTGGCAGGCGGCCGAGCGCGCGCTCGAAGCGGGAGACGCCGATGCGCTGGAGCGGCTGCTGCGGGAGCACGGGGCGACGCTTCGCAGGGGCCCGGCGCGGACGTCGTGGCTGGGAGGCCTGCAGCCGGACTTCAGCCCCGCGGACGCGAAGTCGATCATCGCCTCGAACCACGAGTTCGAAAGCTGGGACGCATTCGCGGCGTTCGCCGAGGCGCGGCGGCAGCCCGGATCGCCCGTCGCGCAGTTCGAAGACGCGGTCGATGCGATCGTCCAGGGAAACACGGATGCGTTGAAGCAGCTTCTCGAACGGAATCCAGATCTCGTTCGCGCCCGCTCGATGCGGAAGCACCATTCGCACCTGCTGCACTACGTCAGCGCCAACGGCGTGGAAGGCTTCCGTCAGCGCACGCCGAAGAACGCCGTGCAGGTGCTGGAGGTGCTGCTCGACGCCGGGGCGGAGGTCAATGCGAAGGCCGACATGTACGGCGGCTCGACGACCGTGGGCCTGGTGGCGACGAGCATTCACCCGCAGAACGCGGGCGTACAGAACGATCTCATCGACGTTCTGATCGCGCACGGTGCGCACATCGATCGCCCCGGAGCCGGTGGCGGGACGGCCAACCTGATCAACAGCTGCCTTGCCAACGGCCGCCCCGGTGCAGCGGAGTATCTCGCCCGCCGCGGCGCGCCCATCGATCTCGAGGGTGCCGCCGGACTTGGCCGTCTCGATCTCGTGCGGCAGTTCTTCGACAGCGACGGCCATTTTGCGAACAGCGCAACAGCGGAGCAGATGAAGGACGGGTTCTCGTGGGCGTGCGAGTACGGCCGCACGGAGGTCGTCGAGTTCCTGCTGACACGCGGCGTGGACGTCGGGGCGCGGCTCCGGCCGCATCAGCAGACCGGTCTGCACTGGGCGGCGATCGGTCCGCATGTCGAGACCGTCAGGCTGCTGCTGCGCCGCGGGTCGCCGATCGACGTGCGCGACGAGAGCTTCGGGGTCACCGCGCTCGAGTGGACGCTGTACGGATGGGGCGTCGAGAACCGCCGCGACGAGAGCGGCGCGTACTACGAT
>DASTDQ010000474.1:0-3057 GCA_035710305.1 Vicinamibacterales bacterium
GGCATCAACTGCATCACACCGATCGCGCCCACCGGGCTCTTCGCCCCCTGGTCCAGCCGCGATTCCTGATACCCCTGCGCCGCCATCAGCAGGAAGTCGAAGGAGTATTTCTCGCCGTACTTTCTGAAGAGCTCGACCAGCCGGAGGAACTTCTCGCGCTCGGCCGCCGACGCCGCGTTCTTCGCGTACCTGGTGCTTTGCAGGTAGCGCTTGTTCAACGTCGCGCCGATGGCGCTGTCGAGCCCGTTCCTGGCGATGAACCGGTTCAGTTCCGCCGCGGTCTGCGGGCTGTTCTTCCGGATGGCCACGGCCAGGTTTCCGCCGGTGCGCAGCGTGATCGTGTCGTGCACCTTCAGGTCGGGAAATACCTGCTTCCAGTAGTTGGCAAGGTAGTTGTCCACGACAGTGATCGGGAGAAGGCCAGCGTTGACCATCTCGAGCAGGTCGTCGTCTTCGAGGCTCTCCGAGGTTTCGTCCAGGACAACGCGCGGCTTGCCCTGCTTCGCAAACCTCTCGTTGAGCGCAACCAGGCTCTGGTAGTAGCTGGACGACTTGCGGACGTAGACTTCCTTTCCCGACAGGTCGTCGACGGATGCGAGCGCGGGTCCGCCGGGCCCGGTGACGACGACCTCGTCCACGTTGCGCCGCGTGGGTGTGGTGAAGTCCACGAGTTTTTGCCGTTCCGGGGTGACCGTGAGCTGCGCCACGACCAGATCGACCTTCCCCGCCTGGAGGGATGACAGCAGCAGGTCGCGCGGCATCGGCAGCAGGACGACGTGGATACGCAGGTTCCCTGTCTTGAGTCTGGTGTTGAGGTCGTCCTCGAAGACCTTCAGGTACTCGTAGGCCAGGCCTCTTTGAGTGCCATTGTCCACGAAGTAGAACGACCGGTTGAAGGTCACGCCGACGCGAATGAGCCGTCGCTTGATCATCTCCTCCCAGTCGCCGGTGAACGTCTGGTCCACGCTCGAGCGCATGTCCTCGGGAAGGGCGGATTCATAGACGGGCGGCGGAATCTCCTCGTCGGGTTCGGCGGCTGCGCCTGAGGCTGCCGTCTGCTGAGCTGTCTGCTCGGTTGGCGTCGCGTTCCGCGAGCAGCCGGCCACACTGGCCGAGACGACGAACAGGAAGATTGGCAGTCTCAAATTTTTCATATGGTGAGGAAAGTCTTTAACGAGCAGTGACGGCAAGTCAACCTCGTCACTGGGGCAGAGCATGGGCGTTCTGCCACTCGGTGGCCCGGCGATAGGCCTCCACGAGCTGCCCGGACGTCATCACGGCAGCCAGCCCGTCGCGCCGCGTGACGGCCTCGAGGCGCTGTGCCTCGTTCTTCCAGCGCGAGGCCGCGAGGTTGAGCCACATGTGCGCCTCGACGACGTCGCGGCGCTCGGGGCTCAGCAGAGTGCCCAGCGCGATCTGCGCATCGGTCTCGTCCTGGTGGGCGGCCTTTCGAAGCCAGGCGACGGCCTGGGCCGTGTCCCGCGGGACGCCTCGACCGTGCAGGTGCATCATGCCAAGGCGGTATTGTGCCGTCGCCAGCCCCCGATCCGCTGCCCTGCGATACCACAGCGCGGCGCTGGCGTTGTCGCGCGGCACCCGGCCGGCGCCGGTGTCGTAGATCGACCCCAGACTGAACTGCGCGAGCGTGTCGCCCTGGTCGGCCGCCTTCCGGTACCACGCGACGGCCTCACCGGCATCCTTCGGCACACCGAGTCCGTCGAGATACATGTTGGCCAGGTTGAACTGCGCTCCGGGGTGCCCCTTGTCCGCCGCGCGGCGGTACCACTCGGCCGCACGCGCCGGATCCGGCGGCAGCACGCTCTGGCCGGACTCGTAGAGATTGCCGAGCGCAACTTCCGCCTCGGCATCCCCCCGCGCGACCCGCTCGCGCAGCTCCGCCAGGTAGCGCTCGTCCGACGACGAGTCGCGAGCCTCATGGCTCTGAGGGGCAACGAGCGCCATCGCAAGGAGAACTGCTGGAAGCGTGTCCACGCTCAACTCATTCTACCGGCCCGTGCCGGGGCCAGGCTCTAACGCTACAATTCAGGTAACGATTCGATTGAGCACTGCCGCACTCGAGACACCCAAGCATTCGTCCGCCGCCGGGCAGGGGACCGCGCTCGGCATCCTCGCCGCGATCAGCGTGTGCCACGGCCTGAACGACCTGATGCAGTCGGTCGTGCCGGCGGTCTATCCGATCCTCAAGGACGTCTATCGACTCGACTTCGGCCAGATCGGCCTCATCACGTTCGCGAACCAGGCCACGGCGTCGCTGCTGCAGCCGGTGATCGGCGCGTTCACGGACGCGAGACCGAAGCCCTATTCGCTGCCGATCGGCATGGCGTTCACGCTGGTCGGGCTGCTGCTGCTCTCGGTGGCGCCGAGCTTCGGCTTCATCCTCCTGGCCGTGTCCTTCGTGGGCATCGGATCGTCGGTCTTCCATCCGGAGTCGTCGCGCGTGGCGCGGCTCGCGTCCGGCGGACGCCACGGCTTCGCCCAGGCCTTCTTCCAGGTGGGCGGCAACTTCGGTTCGTCGACGGGGCCGCTGCTGGCCGCCTTCATCGTGCTGCCGTACGGGCAGCGGAGCATCGCCTGGTTCGCCGTGACGGCGCTCTGCGCGATGGCGATCCTGATCCGCGTCGGCCACTGGTATCGGCAGCATCTTGCCGGCGCGGTGAAATCGGCCGGCGCGAGGCTCCGTTCCGCCGTGCCCGCGGCCCGCGTGCGCGTCGCGCTGGTGATCCTGGTGCTGCTCGTCTTTTCCAAGAACGTGTACCTGGCGAGCCTGAGCAGCTTCTACACTTTCTATCTGATTCAGAAGTTCCAGCTCTCGGTGCAGAGCGCGCAGATCCACCTGTTCGTGCTGCTCGGCGCCGTCGCCGCGGGGACCTTCATCGGAGGCCCGGTCGGGGATCGCATCGGCCGCAAGTACGTCATCTGGGTGTCCATCCTCGGTGTCCTGCCGTTCACGCTGCTGCTTCCGTACGCAAACCTGCTCGGCACCGAGATCCTGACGGTCGTCATCGGCCTGATTCTCGCGTCGGCCTTTTCGGCGAT
>DASTDQ010000475.1:0-6316 GCA_035710305.1 Vicinamibacterales bacterium
CCTCGTCCTGATGGCCGGTCACGTGCCAGCCCCGTGACTTCAGCTCGGCCACCGCGTTCGCCATCACGACGGGATGGCCGGCGAACTCGAGCATCTCGACGTCGTTGAAGTTGTCTCCCACGGCCATGACCTCGTCGCGAGTCAGGCCGAGCTCCCGCGCGCGCCAGGCGAGCGCGCGCCCCTTGGTCGCGTCGGGCGATGTCACGTCGACCAGCGAGAAGTCGCGGCTCACGTACTCGGTCATGAGGATCGAGCAGCCGCGCAGGTCGGCGCGCAGCGAGCTCCACAGCTCCCGCATGGGATCGACCCCGCCGTTGAACATCACCTGAATCGGGTCCTCGGTGAGCGCGTCCTCGAGCGGCACCGACTGCGCGATGTGCGCGTGGTTGCGCGACCAGTACCGCCGCCGTCCCGGATGCTCCCAATCCATCGTCTCGTAGACGACCTGCCGGTCGGCATCGCGATCGAAGACGAGCGCCGCCGCGTGACGATGGCCGCGCGTCGCGTCGAGCACGTCGCGTGCGACGCCGCGATCGAGCAGCCGCCTGGCCAGCGTCGAGCCGTCCATCCCCCGTTCGACGGCGCCGTTGCTGACGATGAGCGTGATCGCGCCGGGGAGATCGTTGGCCACCGGCCTCGCAAACGGGTAGCTGCGCCCGGTCACGAGCGCCACGTGCACGCCGGCGGCGACGGCGGCGGCAATCGCGGTGACGTTAGCCGCCGGCAGGTGCCCACCGCTATCGAGCAGGGTGCCGTCGATGTCGATGCCGATCAGACGAATCATTGAGCAATTCCGCGCCCAATCCCTATTCTGTCCCAGCCCGTGCGATACGATAGACAGGTCATGACAGCGGGGCCGTTCGGGGGCGTCAACGCCGCGTATGTACAAGAGTTGTACGAGCGCTACCGCCAGAATCCCGAGTCGGTTGATCCGGCCTCGCGGGCCGCGTTCGAGAGGTGGACGCCCCCTGACGAATTCGCCCTCACGCACGGTCCGGCTAAAGCCGGACACTCCATGGGCGACAGCGCGCCGGCCGGTGGACCGACAGCCGACGTCCACGCGGTCGTCTCGGCGACCATCCTCGCCGACTCGATTCGGCGATACGGCCACCTGGCCGCCCGGCTCGACCCGCTCGGCTCGGAGCCGATCGGCGATCCCTCACTGTCGCCGGCCACCTACGGCCTCTCCGACGACGACCTCAAGCGGCTGCCGGCGTCGGTCGTGGGAGGACCGGTGGCGGAAACATCGGCCACGGCGTTTGACGCGATCGAGAAACTGCGCCGCGTCTACTGCTCGACGACGGGCTTCGACTACTCGCACATCTTCATCCCCGAGGAACGCGACTGGCTGCGGCACGCCGCCGAATCGGGACGGTTCCTGCCGCCGCTCGATCCGGAGAGCACGGCCTCGCTCCTGGACCGGCTCACGCGTGTCGAGGTGTTCGAGCGCTTCCTGCACCGGACCTTCCCGGGCAAGACGCGGTTCTCGCTGGAAGGCCTCGACATGCTCGTGCCGATCCTCGACGAGATCATCTCGGGAGCGGCGGAAACGGGCGCACGTCACACGATCATCGGCATGGCCCACCGCGGTCGCCTCAACGTGCTCGCGCACGTCCTCGAGAAGCCGTACGCGCAAATCCTCGCCGAGTTCAAGGACCCGGTGCTGGCCGCGCGGCTGCGCATCGACCTCGGATGGATGGGCGACGTGAAGTACCACGCCGGCGCGCGGACGACGCGGCCGCGCGGTCACACCTTCGTGACGATGCCGCCGAACCCGAGCCACCTGGAGGCGGTCAACCCGGTGGTCGCCGGCATGGCTCGGGCCGCCGGGACTTACGCGAACGAACCGGGGCCGGGGACGTTCAGCCACGCGATGACGCTTCCGGTGCTGATCCACGGCGACGCCGCGTTCCCCGGTCAGGGCATCGTGGCCGAAACGCTCAACCTCTCGCGGCTCGAAGGCTACGACACCGGCGGCACGATTCACATCATCGCCAACAATCAGCTCGGGTTCACGGCGACGCCCGAGCAGTCCTACAGCACGAGCTACGCCAGCGGGCTGGCGCGCGGGTTCAAGATCCCGATCGTGCACGTCAATGCGGACGATCCGGCGGCCTGTCTCGAGGCGGCGTGGCTCGCGTGGGAGTACCGCGCGCGGTTCGCTCGCGACTTCCTGATCGACCTCGTCGGCTACAGGCGGCACGGCCACAACGAAGGCGACGAGCCGGCGTTCACGCAGCCGTTGATGTACAAGACGATTGCCTCCCATCCCACGGTGCGCGAGCAGTTCGCCCGGACGCTCGTGTCGCAGGGCACGCAGACGGCCGAATCGGTCGAGGCCCTCGTCAGGAGGCACTTCGCGGTGCTCGAGAAAGCGCTCGCATCGCTCAAACCGGAGGAGGATTTCGTTCCCTCGGTGCCGGAGCCGGCGCCGCCTGGCGCAGCCGCGAAGGTCGAGACGGCCGTGCCCATCGAGCGGCTGCGCGAAATCAACGAAGGGCTGCAGCGGGCCGCGCCATCGGGCTTCGTGTTCCACAAGAAGCTCGAGCGCAGCCGGGAACGAAGGCGCCTGTCGCTCGACAACCCGGCGGAGCGGACCATCGACTGGTCCACGGCGGAGGAGCTTGCGCTGGCGAGCATCCTGGCCGACGGCACGCCAGTGAGGGTGACCGGCGAGGATGTCGAGCGAGGCACGTTCAGCCAGCGTCACTCGGTCTTCCACGACGCCGAGACAGGGCGCCGCTTCATTCCGCTCCAGGCGTTCGCGCAGGCGACGGCGGCCTTCGAGATCCACAACAGCCCGCTCAGCGAAGCGGGCGCCGTCGGATTCGAACTCGGCTACAACATGCAGGAGCCGGATCGGCTGGTCGTCTGGGAGGCGCAGTACGGCGATTTCATCAACGGCGCCCAGGTGATCATCGACCAGTTCGTCACGTCAGGGCGCGCCAAGTGGGGGCTGCAGCCCTCGCTCGTGCTCCTGCTGCCGCACGGCCACGAAGGTCAGGGGCCCGAGCACTCGAGCGCGCGCCCGGAGCGCTTCCTCCAGGCGGCCGCCGACATCAACATGCGGGTGGTCAACTGCACGACTCCCGCTCAGTACTTTCATCTGCTGCGCCGTCAGGCGGCGCTTCTCGAGAAGGATCCTCTGCCGCTCGTCGTGCTGACGCCCAAGAGCCTCCTGCGGCATCCGATGGTGATGTCGACGCCGCACGAGCTGGCCACCGGCCGGTTCCGCTCCGTGCTCGACGATGCGGAGGCAAGGACGCGGGCATCGGGCGTGAGGCGCGTGGTGCTGTGCAGCGGCAAGGTGTACGTGGACCTCGTCTCGGGCGAGCGGCGGCAGTCTGCAAGTGGGGTCGCCGTCTGCCGCGTGGAGCAGCTCGCGCCGTTTCCGCGCGTCGCGCTGCGCGAGGTCCTCGAGGGATACTCATCGCTCGAAGAGATCGTGTGGCTGCAGGAAGAGCCGGAGAACATGGGCGCGTGGGAATGGGTCCGCGGCCAGATCGACGAGACGATTGCCGACCGCTGGTTGCTTCGCTACATCGGCCGCGTCCGCAGCGCGAGCCCGTCGGAGGGCTCGGCGGCGTGGCATCAGATCAACCAGCGGATCCTCGTTGACGAGGCGTTCTCGCTCGACGGCCCCGCCGCCGGCTCGTCAACGATTCTCTCGAAGCCGGTTCGAAGCCTGACCGCCGCGAAACGCTGAGACCTCCTGTTATGTCCAACATCGTCGTACCGGAGCTGGGAGAGTCGGTCGTCGAGGCGCGCGTGGCCCGGTGGCTGAAAAAGGCAGGCGATCGCGTCGAGGCGGGCGAGCCCGTCGTGGAGCTCGAAACCGAGAAGATCGACTTGGAAGTGGGCGCCGAGCGAAGCGGGGTCCTCGCCAGCATCGCCCGCAAGGAGGGCGAGGACGTCAGGATCGGAGAGCTGCTGGCGGTGATCGACGAGAGCGCCGCGCCTGCGCCCGCCTCCGCCGCTCCGGCTACGGCGGGCAAGCCGACAGGCGGCAACGGATCGGGAGGAACGGCACCCGCCTCCGCCGTTCCGGCGACGGCGGGCGAGCCTACGAAGGTCGAGATCGCACCCGCCTTCGCCGTTTCGGCTACGGCGGGCAGGCCGGAGCGCACCGAAGAACGCGTCCGCATGTCCAAGCGCCGCCTGACCATCGCGCGCCGCCTGGTCGAAGCACAGCACACGGCCGCCATGCTGACGACGTTCAACGAGGTGGACATGACGGCGGTCATGGGCCTGCGCGAACGACAGAAGGACGAGTTCAAGAAGCAGTTCGGCGTGGGCCTCGGCATCGCCTCCTTCTTCGTGAAGTCCGCGGTGGCCGCGCTGCGCGCGTTCCCCGCCCTCAACGCCGAGATCCAGGGGGACGAGATCGTCTACAAGCGCTACTACGACATCGGCGTGGCGGTGGGCGCCGAGGGCGGGCTCGTCGTGCCGGTGATTCGCGACGCCGACCGGCTGTCGTTCGCGCAGATCGAGCAGTCCATCCGGGATTTCGCCGCGCGCGCTGCCGGCGGATCGCTCACGCTGGAGGACCTGAAGGGCGGCACCTTCACCGTCACCAACGGCGGCGTGTTCGGGTCGCTGCTGAGCACGCCGATCCTCAACCCTCCACAGGTAGGCATTCTGGGCCTGCACAAGATTCAGGACCGCGCCGTGCCTGTCGAAGGCCGGGTGGCCATCCGGCCGATGATGTACGTCGCCCTTTCCTACGACCATCGAATCGTGGACGGCCGCGAGGCCGTGCAGTTCCTGGTGAAGATCAAGAGCTGCGTCGAAGATCCGGGGCGGTTGCTCCTCGAGGCATGATCGATGTTGAATGCTTACAGATATGCGTAGCCTGCTTCTGACGCTCACCGTTCTCGCCGCAGCTCCGGCCGCTGCCCAGACACTCGCCCCGCCGCCCGACGAGCTGCCGGCGAAGGAAGTGGCCGTCCCCGGCGACGGGGAGAAGAGCCAGACGGGTCTCGTCTCGAAGCAGGTGACTCGGGGCAGGAGCGCCGAGAAGCCGTCGGCCACCGACGTCGTCACGGTCCACTACACCGGCTGGTCCAGCGAGGGCCGCCTGTTCGACAGCTCGATCGTGCGGGGGACGCCGTCGACGTTCCCTCTCGACAGGGTGATGGCCGGCTGGCGCGAGTGCGTGCTGCTGATGACGCTCGGCGAGAAGCGCCGCTGCTGGATCCCCGAAAGCCTGGCCTACAAGGGACAGTCCGGACGTCCGCAAGGAACGGTCGTCTTCGACATCGAGCTGCTGGACACGAGACCGTCGCCGCTGACGGCTCCCGCGGATGTGAAAGGCCCTCCGAAAGATGCGAAGCGGACCTCGACCGGGCTGGCGTACGTCGTCCTGCGGCCGGGCACGGGCGCGCGCAACCCGAGCCGTTTCGGACGCGTCACCGTGCACTACACCGGGTGGACCACCGAAGGGCGGATGTTCGACAGCTCGGTGACGAAGGGGACCCCGGCCACCTTCGCGCTCGACGGCGTGATCAAGGGATGGACCGAAGCGCTGCCGTTGATGGTCGAAGGCGAGCGCACGCGCTTCTGGATTCCGGAGAAGCTCGCCTACGACGGCAAGGGGGACGGTCCGCGCGGGAACCTGGTGTTCGACATCGAGCTGATCCGAATCGAGAACTGATCGGACGCGCTGAGGTCCGCCTGAAGGCGGACACTACGTACCAGAAAGAAGTAGTGTCCGGCTTTAGCCGGACCTCTTCATTGCTCCGTCATGTAGGGGTACAAGTACTCCCGCGGCGGCGAGAACGTCTCCTTCACGGCCCGCGCGCTCACCCAGCGGAGAAGATTCATCTTCGAGCCCGCCTTGTCGTTGGTGCCCGACGCGCGGGCGCCGCCAAACGGCTGCTGCCCCACGACGGCTCCCGTGGGCTTGTCGTTGATGTAGAAGTTGCCGGCCGCGTTGCGCAGCGCGCTCGACGCCTGGAGGACGGCGCCGCGATCGCGCGCGAACACCGCGCCCGTCAGCGCATACGGCGAGGTTCGATCGACGACGTCGAGCGTCTGTTCCCACTGCGCGTCGGGGTACGCATAGGCCGTGACCACCGGGCCGAAGATCTCCTCGCACAGCAGCCGATAGCCCGGGTCGGACGCCTCGACGAGCGTCGGCTCGATGAAATACCCCACCTCGTCCCGCGCGCCCCCTCCCTGGACGATCGTGGCGTTCCTCCGCGCGTCGTCCAGGTAGCCGCTGATCTTCGTGAACGCCTTGCGGTCGATCACCGCGCCCATGAACGTGCGGAAGTCCGCGACGTCGCCCATGCGGATGTCGCGCATCATCGCGACA
>DASTDQ010000476.1:0-2734 GCA_035710305.1 Vicinamibacterales bacterium
CGCCGGCTTCCGCGGATCGCTCGAAGGGTGGGCGCGCGCCGGCATCAAGTACGTCGAGCTCACGAACACGCTGCTCGACGGGTTTCTGAAATCCGATTCGCTGCCCGCCGCCAGGCGCGTGGTGACCGACCTCGGCCTGACACCCGTCTGCTGCGCCTGCGGCGTGTTCGGCCTCTGGGAGCCACACCCGAAGCGCGCGGCGCTGCTCGACGAGTTCAGGAAGCGGTGCGAGCAGTTTGCCGCGCTCGGGCTGACGCGCATCTATTCGCCCACGCCCACCACGGAACGATTCACCGAGGACGACTACAAGACGGGCGTGGAGAACATGCGCGAGGTGGGGAACATCGGCAAGCAGTTCGGCATGAGCGTGTCCGTCGAAGCCACGCGCAGCTCGACGTTCATCGCGTCGCTGCCGACCATGCTCAGGATGACGCGCGCGGCGGGGAACGTGTCGCCGCTGCTCGACTTCTACCACTTCTGGTCCGGCCCGAACAAACTCGCGGACCTCGACGCGATCCGCCCCGGCGAAATCGGGCACGTGCATTTCCAGGACGTGCCCGACGTGCCGCGCGAGCTTCTCGACCAGACGACGCGCGTGATTCCGGGAGACGGCGTCGCACCGGTGGTGGAGATCCTCCGCAAGCTCGACGAGAAAAAGTACACGGGCCCGCTCTCGGTCGAACTGTTCCTGCCGAAGTTTCAGCAAGGGAACGCGTTCGAGATTGCACGGGAGATCCGACAGAAGTCGGAGACCGTTATGCGGAGAGCAAAGGTGCTGTAGGGGGCAGGGGGCAGGGGGCAAGGGGCAAGGGGGCAGGGAGAGGATGCGAAAGGCTGGAGTGACAGCGTTGATCGTGCTCGTCGCGCTGGCGGGCTCGCCAGCCTCGAGTCAAACGCGCACGCCCTGGGGAGACCCGGACCTGCAGGGCACGTGGGACTTCACGACCATCACGGCGCTGCAGCGCCCGCCCGAGCTCGCGGGAAAGGAGTTCCTGACCGAGCGCGAGGCGGCAGCCCTCGAGCGCGAGATCAATCAACGTCGGTTCGACACCGAGGCCGATAGTCCCGGGTCGCTCGGCGGGACGCCGCGTCCTGCGACCGATCCCGGCATCTACAACCTGGGGTGGTGGTGGGAGCCGAATGGCAGGAAGCTGGTGGGAACCAGGCGGACGTCGCTCGTCATCGATCCCCCGGATGGAAGGCTGCCGGCGTTGACGCCGCTCGCGCAGAAGACGCAGCGCGCCCGCGAGCAGGCCCGCGAGCGCGCGGCCGGCCCCGCCGATCTCCCTCTCGCCGAACGCTGCGTCATGGGATTCAACTCGGGACCGCCGATGGTGCCGGGCCCCTACAACAATCTCGTCCAGCTGTTCCAGAGTCCCGGCTACGTCGTCATCGTCAACGAGATGGTGCACGACGCGCGCATCGTTCCGCTCGGCAAGTCCGCGCATGTCGGCGACGGCATCCGGCTCTGGATGGGGGACTCGCGCGGGCGATGGGAGGGGAACACGTTGATCGTGGAGACGAGGAACTTCACGCACCACGGCACGGGCACGTTCGGCCCTCCCGGGCTGGTGGACAGAAACCTTCACCTGGTCGAGCGGTTTACCCGCCTCGACGACCGCCGGCTCCTGTATCAGTTCACGATCGACGATCCCACGGTGTGGACGCGTCCCTGGACGGCGGAGGTTCCGATGACGAGGGTTGACGGCTTCGTCATGGAGTACGGCTGCCATGAAGGCAACTACGGCCTGGCAAACATCCTCAGCGGCGCGCGCGCCGACGAGCGCGTAGAATCGCGCTGACTTTCCTAGCCAGAAGGCTCGTGTCGGTCTACTCGATGAGACGTCAGGGCGACAGAGCGATTCGCCTCCTGCGGGAATGTGCGGCTCAGGAGTTCCCGAGCAGTCGCCTTCGATGCTAATGTGCACGCGTGGCCGCTCGAATTGCCTTCTTCACACTCGGGGTCCTGAAGGCGCCTATTGGCGACGGCGTTGTGCAAGGTTTTGTGGACCGACTGGCGTCCGTTTATGCGGCTGCCGAGGGTAGCGCCGGGTTCTTCGCACGATCCATCCGGGACGTGCAGACCTGGGAGCATTCGTGGGGGCCGGTGCTTGCGCCCACGTGCGTGCCGGCGGACCTTGGACTCAACCAGCTCGCGATGACGTTGAGCTTGTGGCGAGATCTCGAGTCGGTCGCCGCATTCGCGTATCGGGGCGTCCATGCTGAGGCCCTCTCGAAGCGCGGAGACTGGTTCGAGCGCGGCACGTGGCCGGTCTTCGTTGCCTGGTGGGTCGAAGAACAGCACCAGCCGAACTGGACTGAAGCCGTCGAGCGCATCGACCGACTCCATGCGCAAGGCTCAACGCCCGCGGCGTTCAACTTCCGGCAGCCCTTCGACTCAGCGGGCAAGCCCACCAAGTTGAACCGAGCGCTCGTTGGGCCGTGACGCCGGCGCTCAGCTGTGTGTGCGCGGCGCCGTTTCGATGATCGTGGCGATCTCGGCGGGGCCAACTCCCACGCTGATCATGAACGGGTCCGCGCCGATGAGCGCGTAGAATCGCGCTGAACGCATCGAGGGGCGCCGCCCCTCCCGAAAGGCCTGCATGTCCCGCTTCAGACGATGGATGGACGACCTGGTGCACGACATTCGCTACGGCGCTCGCGCGCTCTGGCGGAATCCCGGCTTCGCTGCGTCGGCGACGCTCGTACTGGCCGTCGGCATCGGGCTGAATCT
>DASTDQ010000477.1:0-3756 GCA_035710305.1 Vicinamibacterales bacterium
CCGACGCGGGGATGCGAAAGACGACGCTGCGCCCGCCGACGTCCGACTGGATCACTCGAGTGTCGGTCGATGCTGCGTACACGAGGCCGCCCCGCTTGGGGATGGGAATGAAGTGCCAGACCGTGTCGATCGCGCTATAGATGACCGCCGTTGCGGCAATTGCCACTGCCAGGGTCAGCACCACGACCGTCGTCGGCCCGGGGTGCCGCGTCAGCGTCCGGAGGGCGTAACCGAGGTCGGACATAGCCCGAAGCTGCAGTGACAAAGCCCGTGCCACGTCGTGACGACGGGCCAACTCCGCTTGTTCGAGCAGATTGGCGGTGGCGTCCGGCCACGGCCTGGCGCAGTGTCCGCCCGTGGGACGATCTCGTTCGTCCCCGCACAGGGAGGAACTGGAGAGTGGGGCGTTTCAGCGCCCGCGCTTGCCCGCCTTCAGCATCTCGATCGTCTTGGCGACGCGTGCGGCGCGAGTCTCTTCCTTCTTCGCGTCCTCAATCCACCGGACGTATTCCTTGCGGTGTGTGTAGCTCAGCCCATCGAAGAATAACTGGGCCGCCTTTTCGCTCTTGAATGCACGCTTCAGATCGGCCGGCACCGTTATGACGCGGGGCGCGTTGTCGGGAACCACGGTGATCGTGACGCGGTCGCCGATGGTCTTCCCCGTCTTGACGCGAAGATCCTTCGGGATGCCGACGATGTGACACGGTGTGCCCATGCGGACCAGGCGCGTGATGAAAGACTCGCCGTCGAAGGACGCCTTCACCTGCGGTTGCTTTTCACCGAACGCCTGCTCGACGTCGAATGGAACCTCGGCGTAGGCGCCGCCGCCGCGGCCCGGCAGGATCTTGGCGGTAAACGTATGCCCCGTGCTCATGGCCACGAGACTCTACCACCTGCGACTCTCTGTGCCGAGGCCCCGCAGAGTTCTATTGGCCGATGCGCTCGAACCGGATGTCGTCCACGCCGGCGCGCAAGGGACCTACATTGTCGGCCGAAGTCAACCGCAGACGCACGGTCTGACCGGCCCAGGGCGACAGATCGAAGGTCAGCGGAGTCGGCGCCCGCGACAACGGATCGCCCGGCTTTCCTTGAAAGATCGTCGCCAGCAGATGATCCTTCGCCAGCGACGTCACCGGAGCAGACGGCGAGACGAGATCGATCCGGTACTGCTGGTCGTCTCCGATCGTCTGGCTGGAAGGGTCCGTTGCGACGAACCCGGCGGTGTCCACGTAGAAGACCGTGAGATGCACGCGGTACCGGCCGTCGAGCGTGACGTCCCGATACATGATGCGTCTGCCCGGGCCGCTCATGTCGGTCACCGCGCCGAACTTGCCCTGTGGCGGGTTCGGGACGTCGAACGGCACGTTCGGATCGGAGAGCGCGGGCCGGGGCGCTGCCTTGCCGTTCGTGTAGACGAACCACCCTCCCTCGCCGGCGACGTCTATCGTCCAATTAGCCAGCGTTCCAGACTCGAAGTCGTCGCCCGCCTTCGACGCCGGCACCGGAGCCAGACTCGAGACGGCACTGGCCGGCGCAGGTGCGGCAATCTCCTCCCGGAGCTTACTGAGTGTTGCAGCGGCCTCGTTCCTGAGCCCGGTCGCGTCGGCTGGCAGCGTCTTCTCCAGCTTCTCGAGCGCCAGCATGTGTGCCGTCTTGAGAGCGTCGTTGGCCGGGACTTTCACGTCGGGCTCGACTCCGACGCCTTCCCAATCCGTCTTCGTGACGGCGTTGATCGGCCGGCCGCTCGGTACGCCAATCGAGAAGTGTTCGTTGATGCGGCGGCCCATCGTGAGGTGGGCGCCGCCACCCGTGGTCTCGCCGACAATGGTCGCCCGCTTCAGGTGCTTGAGGTTGTAAGTGAACTCCTCGGCGCCCGAGAACGTGCGCGAGCTGGTGAGCACGTACGCGTCTTTGTTGGTGAGCCGCTTGCCGGGAACGTAGGCAAGCGTGTACGACGGGCGCGTTTCGTTGGTCGGCCGAAAATAGAAATCGTTCAAGTGGACCGGCTGCGGCCCGAACAGGTAACTCGTGACGAGGGCCACCATCGCGGGATCACCGCCGCCGTTCTGCCGCATGTCGAAGATGACGGCGTCGCAGCTGGCCAGAAAAGTCATGGCAGCCGCGGCCGTCTCGCCGGCGATCGCCGGCGGCATGAAGGCGCGAAAATCGACATAGCCGATGTTTCCCGCCAGCCGCTCGACCTTGACGAAGCCGAAGTTCTGCCGCCCCATCACAACCGCTTGCCGCTCGATCGCGGTCTGGGGACCAGCAGGCGGAGGAGCAGCGGGTGAGGGCGGAGGCGGCTGAGGCGGTAGAGCCTGCGGACTGTAGTCCACGCCGAGGTGTTTATCCTTGCTGACCTCACGCAAGTGGTTGGTGAGTGTCTGCGCGAACTGGCGGCCGCTCGTGATCGCGTCGTATTCCTTGCGCTGCTGACGCGCGCGAATCGCCTGCTCCATCTTCTTGGCCACGTCCGCGAAGACGTAGCTGTCGTTCAACACCTTGAGCGCGCCATCGATCACCGCGGCACGGCCCGCGGCGTCGAGGGTGATGTCGGCCGGTGGGCCTTGCGCACGCACCAGCGGCGACGCGAGCACGAGGAGAGCCAACAACAGAACGTGGAGCCTGGTAGTCATGATGTCAGTCTAGCCTCGGGCGATCGGCCGCTCTTGAACGTGAGAAAGGTGAACGCGCGCGCCGGTACTGGCCCGGCGTCACCCCGATGTAGCGCTTGAAGGTGCGTGTGAAATGGCTCTGATCGGCGTAACCGGCGTCATGGGCGATCTCGGCCATCGTCAAGGTCGGATCGTCCAGTTTCTCGCACGCATACTCGAGCCGGCGCCGCCGGACGAATTCTCCGACCGACATGCGATGGAACCGGCGAAACGTTGCGGCGAAATGGACGGGATGGACGCCCGCCTCACGAGCCAGCCTCCGCAGCGACAGCGGCTCGTGCACGCAGATGTCCATCAGGTCGCGGGCGTCGCGAAGCCAGCGGGGAGCGGCGGTGTCGGTGGCCACCCTGCAGGGATTCGCGCATGCCGTCAGGATCTCCCACGTGAGGCTCTCGACGGCCAGCGCCGAGTCGAGGTCCGAACGTCGCGATTCGTCGACGAGCCTCTCGGCCAGCGCCCCGACGGGACCACTGCGAAACTCGGCTGGCTGATCGAGAGGACCGACCGCGTGGAGCACCTGGCCGAGCCACTCGCCCTCGAGCTCGACGTTCAGCGCCCGCACGCCCGTCGGGCCGTGCCTCTCGCTGTGAACCTCGCCAGGAGGGTGGTACACGAGCCATCCCTCCGAGCACGTGCGCTGGCGACGGCCGTACCTCTCGACGTACGTCCCGCTCTCGTTGATACAGAAATAGGCCCGCTCGTGAGAGTGTCGAGGCAGCGTCGACCCGGCAGGGTGGACGGATTCGACCAGTGTCAGGCCGGACAGCCGACGGTGCTGAAGCGTCGCGCCGAAGAATCGCCCCGCGGTGAGCTGACGCGGCATAGCGGTTGAACCATCAGACGCCGTCGGCCGAAAAAGGGTCCCCGCCGTCGCTAAGGCTACGGCGAGGCAAGCTGTCTAATCTACGCGCAGCGCCTCGATCGGGTTCACCGAGGTCGCGCGCCGAGCCGGAAGGATCCCGGCGGCGAACGACACGACGATCGCGAGGAGCGCGGCGCCCCCGATCACCGTCAGATCAGATGCTCCGACTCCGAACAGCATCGCCCGGCCGAGACGGCCGAGCGCGAGCGCCAGGACGAC
>DASTDQ010000478.1:0-4276 GCA_035710305.1 Vicinamibacterales bacterium
TCATCACGAACACCTGCGTCGTGATCGTCTGCTGGCCGAACTGAAACCGGTTGACCGGCATCGACAGCGGCCGCAGCAGCTCGATTTGCTCGAGCGTCCCGAAGAAGAGCGCCTGGCTTGGACAGACCGTGGCGCACATCGGCTTCTTCCCCACGCTCGTTCGGTCGTAGCACATGTCGCACTTCATCATGATCTGCCGGTCGGCGTAGAGCTCGGGCACGCCGAACGGGCAGGCGACGACGCAGTTGCCGCAGGCGATGCAGCGGGGCTTGCGAGCCGACTGCACGATGCCGTCGCCGGTGCGCTTGATCGCGTCGGCCGGGCAGACCTCGGCGCACGTCGGCTGCTCGCAGTGCATGCACACGACCGGCACCGTCTGGGGGCTGTGCGACCGATCGACGTACTCGAGGTGAATCATCGACTCGCCTCGATGCGTGTCGCACTCGGTGCACGCCTGCAAACACGCCTGGCAGCCGATGCACCGGTTCGGGTCGATGAAGAAGTGGAGGTCGTCGGGCTTGGCCATGCGTATGCACCCGCTACTGCTGCGGCTCGTGAGTGGCCGCGTACTCGGGTGGACCATCGGCCTTTCGCACGCGGCATCCGCACACCTTGTATTGCGGGATCTTGCTGATGGGATCCTGCGCGGCGATGGTCAGCTGGTTGGGGCTCTTTTTTCCGGGCCAGTGATAGGGGATGAACACCGTGTCGGGCCTGATGGTCGCCGCCACCATGGCGCGCAGCGTCATCGAGCCGCGCCGGGTCTCGACCGTTGTCCAGTCGCCGTCGGCGATGCCCAGCCGTGCGGCGAGCCTCGGGTGCATCTCGACTCGCGGCTCGGCGTACTGCTTGACGAGCGGACCGATCCGCCGGGTCTGCGTGCCCGACAGAAACTGGCTCACCACCCGGCCGGTCGACAGGAACACCGGGTACTCTTCGCTCGCATCGTCGACCGGCGGACGATAGTCGGCGACGTTGAAGCGTGCGCGTCCGTCGGGGAAGTAGAACGGACCGGTGCCCCTGGCCACCGGGTTGTAGCTGCCCGGCTCGAAGAGCCGCGGCGTGCCCGGGTGATCGGCGATCGGCGCGCCCGTGCGCGGATCCTCGCTGTAGCACGGCCAGAAGACGCCCATCTGCGCCTCCACTTTCTCGTAGGTCACGCCCGAGTAGTCGGCGACGCCACCTTTGCTCGCCACGCGCAGCTCCTCGAAGATCGCCCGCGGGCCAGCGAAGGTGAATCCCGCCGGCCGGCCCAGCGTCCGTGCGATGTCCTGGATGATGCGCCAGTCCTCGCGGGCTTCACCGGGACATCGGACGGCCTTGTTGACCTTGATGATGCGCCCCTCCACCTGCGTGACCGTCCCTTCGTCCTCCTCGTGCAGGCTTCCCGGGAGGACGATGTCCGCGTGCCACGCGGTGTCGTTCAGGAAGAAGTCGATCGCGGCGAAGAATTCCAGCTTGTCGAGGCATCGGGTGATGAAGGCGTTGTCGGGGAGCGAGACCTTCGGGTTGAAGCAGATCGAGAGCAGGGCCTTGATCTCGCCGGTGTCGATCTTGCGGAACATTTCGTACGCATCGACGCCCGGTCCCGGCAGATCCGCCTCGTCGATGCCCCAGACGCCGGCGATGTATCGGCGATGTTCGGGGTTGGCGATGTCACGCCAACCAGGCAGCTGGTCGCACTTCTGACCGTGTTCCCGGCCGCCCTGGCCGTTGGCTTGGCCGACGATGGTGCCGTAGCCGCACTTCGGTTTGCCGATGCGGCCAGAGGCGAGCACGAGGTTGATAGTACCGAGAGAATTCTCTACGCCGTTGGAGTGGTGCTCGATGCCGCGCGCGTGAAACAGGAAGCTCGTGCGGGCCGTTCCCCACCATTCAGCGGCTTGCGCGATCGCATTCCTGGGAACGCCGGTCACGTCCGAGGTGTGCTCGAGCGTCCACTGCCGGCAGTAGTCGGCAACCTGGTCGAACCCCGTCGTGTGCGCGTCGATGAAAGCGTGATCGAGCCAGTCCCGCTCGATCATGATCCTGAGCACGCCCGCGAAGAGCGCAGCGTCGCGTCCCGGCTTGACGGGCAGGTACAGGTCGCACGTCCGGGCGGCCGGCGTGATGCGCGGGTCCTGCATGATGATCCGTGCGCCCTGCTCGCGAGCCTGCCACAAATAGTTCGTCGTAATAGGCGAGCACTCGGCGACGTTGCTGCCGGCGACCCAGATCACGTCCGTGCCGATCATGTCCGACCACGGGTTCGTCGTCCGGTCGATGCCGAACGCCTTCTTGTTGGCGGCCCCCGCGCTCACCATGCAGAGGCGGCCGTTGTAGTCGATAAACGGTGTCTTCAGGCACACGCGGGCGAACTTGCCGAGCAGGTAGGTCTTCTCGGTGGTCAGGCTGGCGCCGCCGAGAACGCCGACGGCGCTCGATCCGAACGTCCGCTGGATCCGGTCGATCTCGCTCGACACGCGTGCAATGGCCTGCTCGTACGGAAGCGGCGTGAAGCCCGATGGCGACGACGGGTCCCTCGCCAGCGCGCTGAGCAGGCGGTCCGGGTGCGAGCCCTGCAGGTACCGTTTGACTCCCTTGGGGCACAGCATGCCGCGGTTGAAGGGGAAGTCCTCCCACGGTTCGAAGCCGATCACCTCGTTGCCGCGGACCTTGAGCTGGATGCCGCACTGCTGACCACAGAAGCAGCAGTGCGTCTTGACCAGCTTCTCGGGCTCCACGCTCGTCGACAGGCGCGCGCCCGTCATCGACGACAGGTGCGGTCCGTACCGATCGATGATTCTCAGTTCGTCGACGGGGATGGTGGCCATGATTCGATTACCGGCTCGCGCGCCAGAGCGCGCCTTGCGCAAGGCCGAAGAGAGCCCGGCGGCACCTCGGACAGATTTGCTGGTAATGCCCGCCGTCCGTGGTCTCGTAGCTGAACCCGAGATCCCGCTCGACCGCCATCAAGTCCTGAACCATCGTCAGCGACGCATACGCCTGGCCGCAGCGGGCGCAGCTCGCCTGCGCGCCTCGTTCGCCGGCGTCCTTGTAGAAGCTCACGCCCAGCTGCGCGGGACGCTGGAACACGTGGAACAGCTTGCCGAATGGCAGCCACAGCAGGGTCAGAATCACCGTGGCGGCGTGGAGGATGGCAAGGAAATCGTAGGCGTACCCCCGCATCCAGGTGTAGCTCGCCGTCAGCATGAGCCCTGTGACGCTGATTGCGAAGAGCAGGAGCAACGGCAGGACGTCCTGGCCGAACTGCTGCACCGCGACCGCTCCGTGGTCGATCATCCGGCGGCGGAACGCCAGCATCACGCCCGCAATGACGAGGAACGACGCCCACACCAGGCCGTGGAACATGAGGAAGGCGAAGAGCGATTCCACGTGAAAGTCGTACGCCGGGAATCCGTACACGTAGGCGCGATACATCTCGAGGCTGCCCGGGACCGTCTCGAAATGGATCCAGCCCCAGACGAGCGGAAAGGTGATCGCCGCGGCCAGAAGGCAGCCCCACATGATCATCCAGTGCGCGAGCCCCCGCAGGCGTCCCCGGCGGAAGATGAAACGGTTGCCGGCGAAATCGACGAGCGCGCGGCGGGAGAGGGCCGCCGCGTTGTGCCCCAGGAAACCGCGGGCCGTGAACATCTGCCACCCTCTCCGCCAGTACATCCGCGTCGGGGGCCGCTGCAGCCACATGGCGTAACGGTAGGAGATGCCGAACGCGGCAAACAGCGTCGCGAACGTGTAGCCGACGAGCGCCGCGTCGAAGTTCTTCAGATTGCGCGAGCCGACGACGATAGCCGCGCCCAGTGCGAGGGTGAAGAGCGTGGCCCAGGCGCCGGCCTGAAAGCGATCGACCCGGTCGCGCGCCGCCGCCGGCAGTGCCAGCCGCCAGGCGACGTCGGCCGGCCTGAACACGCGCCGATTCGCGACGCGCAGGACCAGGGCCGTCGCCGAGAGCAGCGCGAAGCCGGGCCACAGCACACCGATGGTGTCGCGGAACGCGCCGAGCAGCAGCGGGGGGAAAAACCCGCCGAGGCCGCCGAGCGCGCCGACCAGTCCGGTGACCGTGCCGGTCTGGGTTGGAAAGCGCTCAGGGACCAGCTTGAAGACTGCGCCGTTGCCGAGCCCCATCAGCACGGCGCACCCGAGCGCGCCCACCGTGAACGGCACCATGGCCGGCCATGACAGGAGCATCGCGAACAGGGCCACGCCGCCGAGCACCCAGGACATGACTTGCGCGCCGCCGATGCGATCGGCGAGCCAGCCGCCGGCGGGCCGCATC
>DASTDQ010000479.1:0-2021 GCA_035710305.1 Vicinamibacterales bacterium
CTTCCGGGTTCCCGTCACCCACGCCACGACGCACGCTCGATGCGAGCGCTTCCTGATAACGCTGAGAGAGCGTGCGTTCATCAACCTTGCTGCGCAAGTCATCGACGGCCGCGCGTGCGTCACCGCTGAGCCTTCCCTCGATCGAGCGCCTCCTCGAGCTTGCCGGCCTGCTTCAGTCCAAGAATCCTGGCGATGGCTCACGCCAGCAGCTGGATCATCCGCAGGACGTAGTCGCGCTCGACCAACGACACACGCTCATCCTATCTCCAACTGAGGAAGGCCCCAGGGCTCAGGCCTCAGGAATCAGGGCCGTCTCGGGGCTGAGGCCTCGCGCAGCCCTGAGGCCTGATTCCTGATTCCTGGGGCCTTCAGAACGAGTAGGGAATCGTGACTCCGAAGGCGAAACTGTCGCCCGGACCGGCCAGACCGAAACTCACCGACGGCTCGATGTACAGCCCCCTGGCCAGCCATGAGGTCAGCGCGAACCGCAGGCTGAAGGCATCTGCCTGCTTCAGCGTCGTGGTGCCGACCGTCGTCGCGCCGGTGAACAGGCCGGAGACGGCTGTGCTGAACGCGAGCGTGTCGTTGAGCCCTACGGCATAGCCGAGCGATACATCGAATCTGTCCTCGGGATCGACGCGGGTCAGGTTGGAAAAGCTCTGGCTGAAGCTGTGGCTGTAGTTCGCGTTGGCGAAGAGCACCACCGGGTCGATGCTCTTGACGAAGACCACTCCGGCGCCTGCCGAGAAGGGGATGTCGCCCGTCGGAATCTGCGCATGAAGCGTGGCGATGACGTCGGGTCGGCCCGCTGATTCCTTCAGCAGTGTGCGGCGAACGCCGAAGCCGACGCCGCCGAACTCGGTTCGCCCGCTCGAGGCAAGGTCGGTGCTGCCGACGAACGCGCGGTCGTTCAGGTGATGGACCGCGGTGCTCGCGAAGAGCTCCGTCTCGTTGAAGATCCCGACGCGGCCCACGAGGATCGTAGTCAGGCTGGCCTGCTCCAGGACCGCAAGTCCGACGCCGCCGTTGACCGACGCCAGTTGCAGGTCATCGCTGCGGGCATAGAACTCCCCGAAGTCCACGACCACTTCCCCGCGGCCCAGCAGGACCTTCTGACCGCGCAGGAAGACGTCCTCCGCTGTCCGCTCTTCCGGCGCCTCGCCAATCGGTTTGGTCTGGCTGTCAGCGGAGGCCGGCGTCGCCGGTGCCTGCGCCCCCGCCTGGCTCGGAACGGTGCCGGACGCAGTCACTGCCGCCAGTCCCGGCGTCGTGAGCCGATTCGGAGCCCGGTCGCCGATCAGCCAGTTCATCAGGGCCGCCCGGCTGAAACGCCACGAGGATCCGATGCGCCGGGCCGGGACTTCGCCTCGCTCTGCGAGCTGCTCCAGTTCGCCCTCACCGACGCGCAGCAGGTGTGCGGCTTCGGTCAACGTCAGGACGGCAGGTTCCTGGTACGTCGGCGCGCTCACCTGGGCGTCTGCGCTGACGGTCATCAGACAGGACACGCACACGGCGGCCCAGAGGCCCCGCCAGACCCGGGGCCGGCGAATCATTTCAGCCATCGATTTCTACCTTGAATATTCGGGCAGTCTCAGAAGCGGGTCGCCCACCGCCAGCATCTCGCGCACGGTCATGATTTCCGGATGGAGTCGGACTTTGCTTGACGGCGCAAGGACGCTCGCGTCGGGCAGGCCGGTCTTCGGTTCCACAACGAAAATGATCCCCTTGCCATCGTCCTGCACCCAGCTGTCCAGGAAGGTGTGGACCGGCATGCGGACGTTGCCGCGCGAGGGATCGGCCAGATAGACGCGATCGCCTCGCACGCCGCGCAGGACCGCGAAGTGTTTGTAGCCCCTCGGCTCGATGAAGACGATCACCGATCCGTCCAGCATCGACAACTCTTCGGGCTCCAGCCGGAACCCTTGAGCGTTGTAGTTACGGCCCTGCGCAACCCGCTGAAGGTGAAGGAGCGAGAAGCCTGTCCTGCGAACGACGGCCTTCTCATCATCGGACAACCGGTT
>DASTDQ010000480.1:0-3673 GCA_035710305.1 Vicinamibacterales bacterium
CGTCTGGGCGCGCGTGATGCTGGTGCCGCGCCCGCTGCTCTTTGCGGGCATCCTCGTGCTCGCCTCCGTCGGCGCGTACAGCCTGAATCGTTCGCTGCTCGACCTCGCGCTCATGTACGCCGTCGGCGCCGTCGGCTGCGCGATGCGGATCTACGACGTTCCGCTCGTCCCGGCGGTACTCGGCCTGGTTCTCGGACCATTGTCGGAGCAGCAGTTCCGCAGGGCGGTCGCCATCAGCGAGGGCGACCTCACGGTGTTCATGAGCCGTCCGATCTCCGCGGCGCTGTTGGCGTTGGCGATCGTGGTGCTCGTCGGGCCGCGCCTCGTCGATCGGCTGGCCCGCCGCCGGCGGTGATACGCGATCGCGGCGACCTCACGAGATGACACCGTGACTCTGAATAGCCACGCTCGACTGTTGGACAATCCGCCAGACGACCAACCCCGCGAACCGAAAAGTCTGGCACACAGCTTGAGTTAGGCCCGGCACCCTCGTTACGAGGCCGGAACGGATGAGGTGTGCGTTGCGGCCGATCTCACGCATCGCCGGGGATGTTCTGACAATTGGGCTGATGCTGGCGGCGTCGAGCGCCGTCTTCGCGCAGTCGAGCCTCGTCTGCCATCCGATTCGACTCGGCGAGTCCGCAGAAGACGTCGCGCGGCGCATCACCGGCCAGGCCCGGAACACGTACCAGGCGTGGTTCCAGATCATGAACGCCTCGTCGAGGTTCGTGCCCAAGTCGCAATACGACCGCGTTCGCGCCGGGTGGCGGGCCTGCATCACCAAGCCGGCCGTCGAGAGCGTGCCTGCGGCGTCCGATCAGGTCAGGTCGATCGAAGTACTAGACGCGTTCGCGGCGCAGGACGCGCCAGGAGCCGAAGCACTCGCCACCGCCGCGGCGCTCGTCAGCGCCGCCCATGTTCCGCAACCCGAAGCCTCCGGCATCCTTCGTGCGATCCGCAGCGTCGATCTCACAATCGTCTGGCTTGGCGCGGCCGTGGCGGTGTCATGGGCCGGATGGCGGGTGTTCGACGGCTACTCCGCTCGCAGGAATACGGCGTCGATCGTGGTGAAGCACTTTACCACCCGATTCGTCCATGAGTTCGAACGGCCGCTGGTCCGGTCCCATGCGGGGGATCGCGCCGTGCGATCGGGGTTCCGACGGAAGCGGCGAGGGCGATTCGACATTCTGCTCGCGCCGGGCGAGGGCAGGCGCTATCCGAACCTGTCAGACCACAGGAAGAACGTCGAATACGACGTGGTCCGAGTGCTGGGGCTCCTCGCCGACGAGTCCTTCGAGAGCGGCCCGCTCTACACGCAGGCGGGATGGGTGGTGGTGCCGTTTCAAACCAGGAACGGTCGTCGTGTCCGGCTGCAACCGGACCATGGGCCAGCAGGTGTCACATGCATATCCTCCTTTTGAGTGCGGGCGGCGGCGGCGGAAACATCCTGCGATCGGTCAAGGCGTCCTTCCGCCGCGATCTTGCCGTGACGCAGAAGACGGACCCGAAGTACGCCGAACGCCTCAGGCGCGCCGTGACCACCCGGTTCCTGGATACCAACGAGTTCGCGCTGTCCGATCTGCCCAGGGAGGAGCGGTTCCTCATCGGCGCCCGCACAACCGGCCGGCTCGGCGCGAGGCACGACCCGGAGGTGGCCCTGCAGGCGCTGAACGAGTCGCGCGGCGAAATCGAAGTGCTGCTCAGCCGGTACTCGATCATCATCCTCATCGGCACGGGCGGAAAAGGCACCGGCTCCGGCACGATGTTTCCTCTCGCGCAGATCGCACGCCAGCAGAGGAAGCTCGTCATCCCCATCTTCGTCCGGCCGTCGTTCGAACGGCACGAAGTGGACAAGCGGCACTACGACTACGCGGTCAAGGCGATCGAGCAGTTCGACGCGGCGAACATCCGGCTGATCGAGATCCTGAACGACCGCGGATACGCGGAGCACGATCCCCAGCCGCAGCCGGTCGTCTGGGAACGGATGAATCTTCCGATCGCGCGCAGTCTCCGCGGCCTGATCTACGTGCTCTGGGATCTCTCGCAGGTGGATCCATCCGACCTCTCGATCCTGTTCGCCGGAGCCGGCCGCCTGCGTCTCGGCTTTGCCGAGATCGATCCTCCGGAGGGCGCCGAGCCGAGCAACGAGCAGGTGGAACACGCGGCTCGCCGGTGCTGTGAGAATCCGTACTACGCGTTCCACAAGCCCGCGGGGACATCCCTGATCTGCATTCAAGGCGACTGGTCGAACCTCGTGGACGCGAAGATCAAGGGACAGCTTGCCGCCGCGATGCGCGTCGGCGCCAAGAGCCCCTACAGTCCTCTGTACGCCAGGGCCGTGGGAACGCCGAAGCCGTGGGGTGTGACGACGCTGTTTGCCGAATACACGGGCGCGCACGAGCCGCTCGAAGTGGACTGGAGCCTGGAGAGAGGCGTTCGCGCGACGGCCACCTCGCACCGCACCGTGCCCGAACCCCTCGACTCGCCCGCTGACCTGTCGCTCGCTCGGGGTAAACCGGCCGCCGTCGAAGACGCATTGCCGGTGGCGCCCCTCGACTCGCGCATCGACGAGACGCTCGCTCGGGGCGGGGCCATCGACTCGGAGGCCGACCACTCGCCCACTCCGACCAGGGCGGCAGAGGCGCGCCCGTTCACGACGTTCTGGGAATTCGCCGTCGCCCTCAACCGTTCAGATGCGGCGGCGCTTGCGCTCGCCGGTAACGGCGCCTCGGACCTCCCCATCGACGGCGTCGAGCTGAGAAAGCTCCTCGGCCTGATGTGGTTCCGCACGGCGCTCGGCCGACTCTCCCAAGGCTGGCGCGATCGGATCCTCGACGTCCTGATCGACAGCGCGACGGTGCCCGACCACGCGGTCAAGTTTGGCCGGCAGACGGTGCGTCTCCGCGATCTCAGCTACGAGCAGCTGCAGGAGATCGGCGCAAAGACGATCGTGTCGGATGTGATTCAACCGGACCTGGATCTGTTGATCACCGTGGGCCGGTTCTGGGGACCTGACGCCGTGACCCGCCTTCATTTCGTCGACGCACCGGAGCGGCAGGAACCGTCGATGATGGAGAACCTGCTGCAGAAGTTTCGGAACTGACCTTGTGGCGGGCGGGGCCCGTGCGACAATCGAGCTAATCACGGGCGCGCCCTTGATATCCCGTTCGCGCCCTTGATTAGTCGGCAGTGTCTTCTTGCCGCGCTCCGCGCGGCTAGCCCGTCATGCGGATCAACAACGAGTACACAATTCGCGCTCTGGGCCGCATAACGGGCTAAGGACGTGTGCGACGTGGTCGTGGTCGGCGGAGGCAACGCCGCGCTGGGTGCCGCGCTCGCCGCGCGTCTTGCCGGCGCCCGCGTGGTCGTGTTGGAGGCCGCGCCGCGCGTCTTCAGGGGCGGCAACAGCCGGCACACCCGTAATTTCCGGTGCGCGCACGACGGCCCGACCGACGTGCTCGCCGGCGCGTATCGCGACGAGGAGTTCTGGTCCGACCTGCTGGAGGTCAACGGCGGGGAGACCAACGAGCGACTCGCGCGGCTCCTGATTCGAGAATCTGCCGGATGTCCCGCGTGGATGCGCCGGTTCGGCGTGCGCTTGCAGCCCGCGCTGCGCGGCACGCTGCACCTGGGGCGAACCAACGCGTTCTTCATGGGCGGCGGCAAGGCGCTC
>DASTDQ010000481.1:0-3258 GCA_035710305.1 Vicinamibacterales bacterium
AGCAGGACGTCGTCGAAGGTCAGCGCGGTCGCGACAGCCGCGTCGATGTCGGTCAGTGACGGAGACGCGATCTTCAAATCCATGTTCGATCCCTCATGCTGCAGCCCCGTGGCATTTCTTGTACTTCTTCCCGCTGCCGCAGGGGCACGGGTCGTTCCGGCCGACCTTGGGTTCCTCCCGCCGTACGGTCTTGACCACGTCGTCGCCACCGGTCCGGGCCGGCGTCGGCGCCTGCGCTGTCGCCGCGCGCGCGGCGCCGGCAAAAGCCGGCACGGCTTCGGCGGCGGGATTGTTCGTCGTGAACGCGGACGGCCGCCGGGGCGCGGGCCGCGGCGCCCGGAGAGCTGCCGGCGGCTCGCCGCGAGCGCTGTCCGGCCGCTCCTCCGCCGGGACGGGCCGCAGCCAGAAGAGGTATCGCACCATCTCCTCTTCGATGCGGGCCTTCATGTCCTGGAACAGGGCGAAGCTCTCTTTCTTGTACTCGACGAGCGGATCGCGCTGGCCGTACCCGCGCAGGCCGATGCCCTCTTTCAGGTGGTCGAGCGAGTAGAGGTGGTCCTTCCACTGGGCGTCGACGATCTGCAGCATGATGTCGCGCTCGATCCGCCGCAGCAGCTCGCCGCTGATCATCTGCTCCTTCCGCGTATACGAGCCCTTGACGACCTCCCAGATCGCGTCCGCGATCTCGGCGCTGCCCTTCGAGTCCAGGTCGAGCGCCTCCAGGTCTTTCGCCTCGATCCCGAAGACCCGCGACACCTCTCGAACGAGCGACGGAACGTCCCACTCCTCGACGTCGAGCGCCTTGCCCGTATAGCGTTCGACGAGGTCGTCGAGGATGTCCTCGGCCAGCGCCAGGGTGTAGCCGCGCGTATCGACGAGCTCGTCCTCGGTGAGGTGGATCGACCCGTCGAGAATCTCGCGGCGCAGCGTGTACACGCTCTCGCGCTGCTTGTTCATCACGTCGTCGTACTCGAGCAGATGCTTGCGGACCGAGAAGTTCTGCGCCTCGACCTGCTTCTGCGCACGCTCGATCGCGCGCGTCACCATCCCATGCTCGATCGGAACGCCTTCCTCCATGCCCAGGCGCTGCATGAGGCCGGAGATCCGGTCCGAGCCGAAGATGCGCATCAGGTCGTCTTCGAGCGACAGGTAGAAGCGCGACGACCCCGGGTCGCCCTGCCGGCCCGCGCGTCCGCGGAGCTGGTTGTCGATGCGCCTGGCCTCGTGGCGTTCCGTGCCGAGGATGTGAAGCCCGCCCAGGCGGACCACTTCCTCGTGCTCGGCCTCCATCTGCCGCCTGAAGTGGGCGAAGATTCGCTCCCAGTGCGGCCGCGGCACGCGGTAGAACGCGTCCACGTGGAAGAAGTAGACGAACTGCTCGTCGTCCACGAACTTCTCGTCACCCTTGGCCAGCTTCTCGGCGACCTCCTCGTTGAGGCACTGCTGCCGGGCCGCATGCTCGGCGTTGCCGCCCAGAAGAATGTCGGTCCCGCGGCCGGCCATGTTGGTGGCGATGGTGATCGTCGTCTTGTGTCCCGCCTGCGCGACGATCTCGGCCTCGCGCGCGTGGTACTTGGCGTTGAGCACCACGTGCTCGATGCCGCGTTTCTTGAGCAGCGACGAGAGCCGCTCGGACTTCTCGATCGACACCGTGCCGACGAGCGTCGGGCGGCCCGACGCCTTCTTCTCGACGATGTCGTTGACGATGGCCTCGTATTTCTCGCGCTCGGTCCGGTAGATGAGATCGGGCTCTTCGACGCGGACCATAGGCCGGTTCGTCGGAACGACAATGACATCGAGCTTGTAGATCTTGTTGAACTCCGACGCCTCGGTCTCGGCGGTTCCGGTCATCCCGGCCAGCTTCTTGTACTTGCGGAAGTAGTTCTGGAAGGTGATGGTCGCGAGCGTCTGGTTCTCCCTCTCGATCTTCACCTTCTCCTTGGCCTCAACGGCCTGGTGAAGGCCGTCGCTCCACCGGCGGCCTGGCATCAGCCGGCCCGTGAACTCGTCGACGATCACGACCTGGCCGTCCTTGATCATGTACTCGACGTCGAGACGGAACAGCGTGTGAGCCCTGAGCGCCTGGTTGATGTGGTGGAGCAGGGGCATGTTCGCCGGGTCGTACAACCCGCCGGAATCAGGCACCAGGCGATGCGACAGCATCTGCTCGGACTTCGCCATGCCCGTTTCCGTCAGCGTCACCGTCTTGTGCTTCTCGTCGATGAGGTAGTCGCCGGTCGTCTCGAGCTGCTCGCGATCCTCGGCTTTGACGTTGCCCTGCGTAACGGCGCCCTTCTTGAGCCGGGGGATGATGCGATCGACCTCGTAGTACAAGTCGGTGGACTCTTCGGCCGGGCCCGAGATGATGAGCGGGGTGCGGGCCTCGTCGATCAGGATGCTGTCCACCTCGTCCACGATCGCGTAGTGATGCCCGCGCTGGACCATCTGGCTCAGCTCGAACTTCATGTTGTCGCGGAGGTAGTCGAAGCCGAACTCGTTATTGGTGCCGTAGGTGATGTCGGCGCCGTAGGCCACCTGCCGCTGATCGTCCTTGAGATCGTGCTGGATGACGCCGACGCTCATGCCGAGGAAGCGGTACAAGCGCCCCATCCACTCCGAGTCGCGGCGCGCAAGGTAGTCGTTCACAGTCACGACGTGGACGCCCTTGCCTTCGAGGGCGTTCAGGTAGGCGGGCAGCGTGGCGACCAGCGTCTTGCCTTCGCCCGTCTTCATCTCCGCGATCGTGCCGTTGTGCAGCACCATGCCGCCGATGAGCTGCACGTCGAAGTGCCGCATGTTGAGCACACGGCGTCCGGCCTCGCGAACGACGGCGAAGGCTTCGGCCTGCAGTTCGTCGAGCGTGGCGCCGTCGGCGACGCGTCGCCGGAACTCCTCCGTCTTTCCGCGAAGCTGCTCGTCGGTGAGCGGCTGGATCGTGGGCTCGAGAGCGTTGATCTCGGCAACGCGCGGGCGGAGACGCTTGATCTCGCGTTCGTTCTGCGTGCCGATGACTTTGGCGAGCAGTTGGCCAATCATGCGTAGGGAGCGGACTGACTACGAGTGGATATCAGCCGATTGTAGCCAGCGGCCACAGAATCGGCAAGGAAACGACAGATTGCGAGGAACTTAGCGGTCGCGCGGCTTCTGCTGCGAGAGCAGACGGAGCGGATTGAGGAGTCGGCCGTTCGCCAGCACCTCGTAGTGGAGATGCGTGCCGGTCGCGCGGCCAGTGGCGCCGAGGTTGCCGATCAGATCGCC
>DASTDQ010000482.1:0-9467 GCA_035710305.1 Vicinamibacterales bacterium
CATGCGCGCCAGGGTCCGCTGCCGGCATCCATCGATGGCCGCCTTGAACGTGGCGTCGAGACGCTCCTTCGGAATGACGAACCGCGCGCGGAACGCGTCAAGCCGATCGACCAGGCTGCCGCGCCCCGGCAGCCTCCCCTCGAGGTCCTTCAGGATGGACTCGAATTCGGCCTCGGCGTGGGTCGGCGCCACGGCGTCGTACAGCGCCTTCGACTCCTCGTCGAAGCGGAGCTTCTCCCCTCGCAGCATCGACACGCGCGCGCGCAGCGACTGGAGCTGCCGCGTCACGTATTGATGCCGGAGGCGTACGAGCTCTTCGGCACCGGACGCCGGACGCGCCGCGTCGAGCGCGGCCAGGACGTCCGAGGCCTCTCGGTCGATGTCGGCGAGCTCGCGTCTCGCCGTCTCGGCCTCCTTCCGCCACGCAGGCGGCCCGTAATAGGCGTCCACGTAGTCCGCGTCGTGCTGCCCCAGGGCAAGCACGAGCTTCACGTACCGCTCCGCCAACGCATTCATCGGATCGCTCTCCCCGGATCGATCGGCCACTCCACACGCGGACACGAGCACCGCCCCGACGCACGTCGCCACCAGTCCACGCGCCACGGAGGCACGGAGACAAGGGCGTGGTTCGTGATCGCGAATGCGCGTCATCTATAGCGCTCCCGGACTTTCGGGATCACATAGTGCTCGAACGCGCCACGAAAATCGTACGCGGGCGCGAACCCCCAGTCGCGTCGCGCGGCGCTGTCGTCCACGTCCTCGGGCCACGAGTCAACGACGGTCTGGCGCTTGAGGTCGGTCGCCCAGCGCACCACGGCCTTCGGAAACGCCGCGACGACGGCGTCGTGAATGTCCTGCGCCGTCGCGCTGAAGGCCGTCAGGTTGTACGCCGTCCTCGTGAGCGCTTCGCGCGGCGCGTCGGCCAAGGCGAGGAGCGCCGAGATGGCGTCGGGCATCGCCATGAATGGAATCCGCGTATCGGGTCTGACAAAGCAGGTATACGGCTCGCCCCTGGCTGCGGCGTGAATCATCTCCGGTGCGTAGTCGGACGTCCCGCCGGAAGGCAGCGTGACGGCGGAGATCAGGCCGGGAAAGCGGACCGAGCGGAAGTCCACGCGCCCGGTCGCGTGGGCGGCGAGCTGCTTGTAGTACCGCGCGTAATATCGGCCCAGGTGCTCGCAGTAAAGCTTGTTGCAGCCGTACATAGTGCGCGGCGTGTTCCACTCGTCCTCTCGCACGCGCCCGGCCGCCGACTTGGCCGCCAGGTCCGGCAGTCCGTATGCCGCAACCGACGATGGGTAGAGGAAGAGGACCGTCCGGCCGTGCGACTCGCCCTCGCGCTGCGCGAACTCCAGCAGCGTCAGCGTGCCGTCGACGTTGACGTGGTGGGCGGTAACAGGCGTGAACTCGGACCGCGTGGACAACAGCGCCGCGAGGTGAAAGATCAGATCCACCTCGAACTCGGCGAGCACGCGCTCGAGCAGGTTCGCGTCGGTGATCGACCCCGTGAACTCGCGCAGCACCAGCCCGCCGAGCGCAGGATCCAGCGGCACGAGGTCGACCGTGACAATCGGGCGGCCGGTCCCGGCCAGGCGCGTAATCAGGCCGTGGCCGATTTCACCGCTTGCTCCCGTGACCAGCGTGACCGGAGTTCGCATCGGGAGATCATTCTAGTCTCCGGGATACCGCCCCCTGCCCCCTGCCCCCTTGTCCCCTGGCCCCTGGCCCCTGCCCCCTGCCCCCTGCCCCCTGCTAGGTTCGATCCCCATCGAGCAGATCGCCGAGGCCGCCCAGAATCGAGCCCCCCTCCTTGCGGCTGCCGCCGGCTGCGGGAGCGGCCTTGTAGATCCGATCGGCCATGCGGCTGAAGGGCAGCGACTGCAGCCAGACGCGCCCGGGTCCGGTCAGCACCGCGTAGAACAGCCCTTCGCCGCCGAACAGCGCCGTCTTGATCTTGCCGACGTACTGGATGTCGTAGGCCACCGACGGCTGCAGGGCGACGAGGCATCCGGTGTCCACGCGCATGGTCTGACCCGCGCCGAGATCCAGCGGGTGAACCGTGCCCCCTGCGTGCACGAAACACAGGCCGTCGCCTTCGAGCTTCTGCATGATGAAGCCCTCGCCGCCGAACAGGCCCACGCCGATCCGCCTCTGGAATGCGATACCGATCGACACCCCCCTGGCCGCGCAGAGGAACGAGTCCTTCTGGCAAATCAGCTGCCCTCCGAGCTGCTTGAGATCCATTGCCAGGATCTTGCCCGGGTACGGCGCCGCGAACGAGACCTGCTGCTTGCCTCCACCGGAGTTCGTGAAGACCGTCATGAAGAGACTTTCACCCGTGATCAAGCGCTTGCCTGCTCCAAGCAGCGCGCCCATCACGCCCTGCCGCTGCTGGGCGCCGTCCCCGAACACCGTCTCCATCGAGATGCCTGGAGTCATGTACATCATCGACCCGGCCTCCGCGACGGCGCTCTCGCCGGGGTCGAGCTCGACTTCGACGAACTGCATCTCGCTGCCCACGATCTTGAAGTCGATCTCGTGCGCGCGGCGGCCCGGGACGATCGGCGGCGGCGCGGCCGCGCGGGGGCTCGAGCCGCTCAGGAACGACGCCAGCGGTGGAACATCCTTGAGGGGCGTCCAGTTCGACAGGCCCGGCCCGAAGACGAGCGTGTTCCCATCGATGGTGCCGTTCCGCAGGTTCGTCACCACATCGTCCTGGGATACCGGCCCCACCTGATGCCCACCGATGGCCATGTACCACTGCTGTTCCTGTGACATCTGCCTCTTGTCTCTCTCTCTCGGGCTACCGGCTACCCGCCGCCGGCTACCCGCTGGTTCTGCGCGTCGATCCTCTGGCCCGCGTTCTGTTCGAGTTGCTGCACCGTCGCGGGGGCCAGGCCAAGCAGGTGCGCGAGTTTCGCCAGATAGATACGTTCGGCGCCGCTCGGCTGTTCGTCCGCGCGCAGAATGCCGAACGCCAGCGTGTACAGCGCCGCGCGCTGACCATCGTCGCTGACGCCGGCAACGATTTCGTCAAGAGGTCTTGGCCGCGCCAGTTCCGGTTCGATGAGCCGATCGACGTTCGCGCTCCTTGCCTGAGCGACGATCGCCTGGCGCTCCTCGGCGCTGATCGTACCGTCCGCGTTAGCCGCCGAAATTGCCAGCCGCACGACGCGCAGAGCCTGGTCCGACACGTGCTCGTTCGTGTGTGCCGCTGCCGGCAGCGGCGGCAGGGAGGCGCCGCCAGGATTGGACGCGCCAGACATATCCGGTGTCGTCCCGCCTTGCTGCTGCTGAATCGTCTCGAAGACCCCCCACGCCAGGCCTGCCGCCGTCAGCAGTACGTTCGGGTTCGCCCAAAGCGACCCGGATTGCCCCGTCAGGAAATCAAGCGCCCGCGTCGAACGCCGCCGGCGCCCACCGAGGACGCTGCGAAGCACGCCGTTGATCAACATCGATTCGTCCATCAGTCTCCTGTCCCCTGCCCCCTATCCCCCGCCCCCTGCCCCCTGCCCCCTGACTAGAGGCTTTGCGATATGCGAGCGGGCTGCGGTGCGGGCCGCTCCGGCTCGGGTGTGAAGTCCTCGCCCGGATTGATGAAGCGGTCCGTCTCCAACCTGTACTGCTTGTCGTACAGCTGCCTGTACCGGCCTCCGAGCGCGAGCAGCTCCTCGTGCGTTCCCTGCTCGACGACACGGCCCTCCTCGATCACCAGGATCTGGTCCGCGCTGCGGATGGTGGACAACCGGTGGGCGATGACGAACGTCGTGCGTCCGGACCGCAGTTGTCGCAGGCCGTCCTGAATCATCTGCTCGCTTTCGCTGTCGAGGCTCGACGTTGCCTCGTCGAGAATCAGGATGCGCGGATCGGACAGGATCGCCCGAGCGATCGAGACCCGCTGACGCTGGCCTCCGGAGAGCTTGATGCCCCGTTCGCCGACCACGGTGTCGTAGCCCTGCGGAAACTGATTGATGAACTCGTCGCAATGGGCGATGCGGCAGGCCTCGACGATCTCGGCCCTCGAGGCGCCGGGCCTGGCATACCCGACGTTGTCGGCGATCGTGCCGTCGAACAGGAAGTTCTCCTGGAGTACCGACGCGAGCTGGCCCCGATAGTCCATCAGCCGCAGGCCGGACAGGTCCCGTCCGTCCACGATCACGCGCCCTTTCGTCGGCCGGTTGAACGCCATGACGATGCTGATGAGAGTGCTCTTGCCGGAGCCGCTCGAGCCGACCAGGGCCGTGGTCGTACCGGGCGCCGCGCGGAACGACACGCCGCGAAGCACCGGCTGCCCCGGGTTGTATTCGAACCAGACGTCGTCGAAGACCACGTCGCCCGTCACTGTCTCGACGGGCGCGCGCTGTTCGTCCTCTTCGACCTCGGTTGGCATGTCGAGGATCTCGCGAATGCGATCCAGCCCGGCGAAGGCCTCCGTGATCTGGGTGCCGATCGACGCGATCGACACGAGCGGGGCCGCGACGAGCCCGATGAACAGGACGTACATGATCAGCTCACCGAGCGTCATCTCCCCGGTCATGGTCGCGTTCCCGCCGAGCCAGATCATCAACACGCCTACGATGCCGACGATCACGGTGCTGCCCGCCGTGGTCGCCGAGACGCCGGTCATCGCCTTCGCGATGTTGCGAAAGAGCCGGTGGGCCCCCTTCGTGAACACGATCTCTTCGCGCTTCTCCGCGGTGTAGGACTTCACGACGCGAATGCCGCCGAGGGCCTCGGTCAGCCGGCCGGTGACCTCCGCGTTGATCTTCCCGCGCTCGCGGAACAGCGGCCGCAGCGTGCGGAAGGCGTACGCCATGCCGCCGCCGAACGCCGCCAGGGCGAGGATCGTGATCGTGGTCAGGTGCCAGTTCAGCCAGAACAGGATGGTGAGCGCCATCACCGCCGTCACCAGCCCGCCCGCGAGCTGCACGAGGCCGGTCCCGACGAGATTCCGGATCCCTTCGGCGTCGGTCATGATCCGCGAGACGAGCACGCCGGTCTGCGTGGAATCGAAGTAGCGGACGGGGAGATGCATCACGCGCGCCTGGACTCTCTTGCGCATGTCGGTGATCGCGCGCTGCGCCGCCACGCCGAGAATCTGTGAGAGCGCGAACGACGTTGCGGCTTGAATCAGCGTCGCCACGCCGGCCGCAATCGCGATCAGCGGAAACAGGTCCGAGCGTCCCTTCAGGATGACGTCATCGATCAGGAACTTGGGAGCGGCGGGGAGCACGAGGCCCGCGATCCGGCTGACGAGCATCAGCGTCAGTCCGAGCGCGAGGCGGCGGCGGTGTGCCCAGAGTAGCGCGCGCGCCTCGCGCCACGCGGCAGACGCGGACACGCCTTTCTTCTTCGGCGGTTCCATCGACGGCACTGAAACTGTACTACGGCGAAGGCGCTCGCCGGTTCCAGGCCCGCCCGGCCTCAACAGCGCGGCCATGACATAATCAACACTGACTCCCGACCGAAACCTCGCGTCTCAGGTCTTTTTGTGCAAATGAACGATATCAGCCCGCAGGGAATCCGCACGAGCGACGCCACAACAAGAGGAATTCGAATCCAGGTCCGCAGCGAGTTCATTCCCGACCGCAGCTCTCCCCGCGAAGGATCCTATCTGTTCCAGTATCACGTCCGCATCTCCAACTCGGGCCCCGATGTCACTCAGCTCGTGTCGCGCGAATGGGTCATCACCGACGCCGACGGGGAAGTTGCGCGCGTCAAGGGTCAGGGGGTCGTCGGCGAGCAGCCGGTGCTGGAGCCCGGCGGGTGGTTCGAGTACACGAGCCTGTGTCCGCTGAAGACGCCGGTCGGAACGATGCAGGGCACCTACCAGATGATCACGGCCGACGGCGAACGCTTCGACGCCGTCATCGCGCCGTTCACCCTCGCCATGCCTCACGCGCTCAATTGAACCGCCGTCCTACTTCTTGCTCTTGTCGAAACTGGCGATGGCGTCGGCCTCGGAGTCGTAGCTCTCGAACACCGTCAGCAGCTTGGTCAGCACCAGCAGGTCCTTCAGCCGCTTCGTCAGGTTGAGCAGCTTCATCGACCCACCCAGATGGTTCGTCGTGGCGTAGATCTGGACGAGTTGGCCGAGACCGGCGCTGTCGACGTAGGACACGTTGCCGAGGTCGAGCAGCACTTTCCGATACCCCTGCTGCAGGAGGCTCTGCACCTTGTCCTTCAGGACGACGTCTCCACCCTTGCTCAACGTGATGTCGCCGATGACCTCGACGATGGCCACGTCCCCCGCCATTCGCTGTCCGATCTGCATTCGTCCTCCCTGCGTGCCCCGCGCGTGCAGCAGGGTGCATGTTACTCCAGTTGATTCCCGTCCTCCGCCTAGCCGCGGTACCGGAGAATGAGCGCTGTGACGTCGTCGGCCTGCGCCGCACCTTCGGAGAACTGCTTGACCGCTCCGAGCAGGTGCTCGAGCACGGCGTCAGGCCTGGCTCCGTGGCGGCCGCGCAGCGTCTCCACGAGGCGGTCACGCCCGAACTCGTCGCCGGCCTGGTTTCGCGCCTCGGTCACGCCGTCGCTGCACACCACGACGAGATCGCCCGGTTCGAGCGCCACCGATTCGAACTCGTAAGTCGCAATGGCCAGCAGTCCGAGGACCGGGCCGCCCACCTCGAGCCACGACATCTCGTTCCTGCGTACGACGAGGGGCGGCTCCTGACCCGCGTTGCAGTAGCTCAGATGTCCGGCCGTAGTGACCGCGCCATAGAACATCGTCGCGAACCGCGCCTCGATCGCCCGGCGCAGCAGCGCCTTGTTCACCCGCTCCATCGTCTCGGCAGGATCCGCGCTCACCGGGGCCTGCGCGGCGAAGTTGGTCTGGACGGCGGCAGCCAGGAGCGCAGCGGGTGGTCCCTTCCCGGCGACGTCGCCGAGCGCGAAGCCGAGCCCCCGCTCCCCCACCTCGATGTAATCGTAGAAGTCGCCCCCGACCGTGCGGCAGGGAATGGTGGCGGCCGCCAGGTCGACCGACGCGCTCTCGAAGGTCGGCTCCGGCAGGAGCGCGCGCTGGATGTCCGCCGCAATCCGCAGGTCACGGTCGATACGAGCCTTCTCGGCCGACTCGGCGTAGAGGCGCGCGCTGTCGATGGCCAGCGCCGCCTGCGTGGCGAAGGCTTCGAGGGATGACCGGGTGGCCTGCGACAGCATCGTGCTGCGCTCGCGGCCATCCAGATACAAGACGCCGATGACCTTATGAACGGACGCGGCCGCCGCCGACATCGGCGTCACCTTCAGCGGCACGCAGAGGACGTGACGGATGCCCACCGCGATCGTCCCGTCGTGCTCTCCCTTCCAGTCGCCCTCCATGAGATCGCCGACCATCCGGCTCTCGCCGGTGCGGAAGACCTCGCGCGGAATCTTTTCGCTGGTCGTAAAGGACGTGCCCGGAAGCGTGGTGCGCCCTTTGCCCCTGGCGATCTTGAACTCGAGCTCGCCTTCGTCATT
The DNA here is from genome assembly GCA_035710305.1 of Vicinamibacterales bacterium. Lineage (GTDB taxonomy): Bacteria > Acidobacteriota > Vicinamibacteria > Vicinamibacterales > UBA2999 > Gp6-AA40. Next base: position 7,465 of record DASTDQ010000482.1, read on the forward strand.
GGCGAGCATCATGAAGCCGCGCTCCGCCTTGGTGACGTCGAGCGCCGAGTCCATCACCAGGCCGAGGACTTCGTCGAGGACGCGGCCGGAGCCGAGCGCGCGCAGGCCGTTCAGAATCGCCGCCATCTGACGAAGGTCGCTCGCATCGGAGGCGGCGGCGTCGAGGAACCCCGTTGTCTTGGCCCCGTCGGTCATGAACACGAGCTCGATCGCGTCGGTCCGCCCCAGGCGGATGCGGTCGCCGTGCTGGAGCGGGTGTTCGTTGACCTGCTGGCCGTTCACGAACGTCCCGTAGCGGGATTGGCGGTCGCGAAGCAGGAAGCGGCCGTCCTCCTGAACGATCTCCGCGTGCTCACGCGATACGTCGGTGCTGACAATCTGCAGGTCGGCGGAGGTCCGCCGTCCGATGAGAAACTGCGGCCGGTCGAGCGCGACGACGCGGCGGCCTTGAGAGTCGGTGACGTGAAGCCGGGCTTCGCTGGACATGGGACTAGACCGGCTTCGCCTTGAGGACCCCGATCTGTATCAGCAGCCCGGTGAAATCGTAGATGCGGCGTTCCCGGGCGATCAGGCCGTTCTCGAACTCGCTGAGAAACACGATTGGGACACTGAACGCCCGTACCGCGGGAGGAAGGCCCATGAGGCCGGCGTGGCCGGAACCCGACATGGTCACGACCCAGGCGACGCGATGACCGTCAATCAACAGCAACTCCTGGGTCATCTTCACGTCGGGAAACACGCGGATGCTCGACGCGTAGGATTTCTCAATCGCCTCGCGGCCCTCGGAGGCGCCGGAAAGCGGGCTGTCGACCATGCCGTCTTCGGTATGATGCCGCGCGAGCTCTGCCGCGTCGTGGCGGTTTATCGCCTCGAGTCGCCGGGCAAAGAACGCCGTCATCTGCTCTCGCGTCATCAGTGCGCCCGTTCGCTCACACCAGCCTACAGAGCTTAGGTGGCTGGTGCACGTGGAGTCAACGCATCGGCGAGGTCCGACACAGGCATCAATCCAGGTGCGCGCGCTCCGAGTCGCCCATGTCCACCGCGGCGGTGGGGAAATACTCCCGCCAACGGCGGGTCACCGTGCGCGCTATGTCGTCGCGGCAGGACAGTTCCTTTGGAAACCACGGCTTCAGACGAGCGTCGATGACAATCGGCCCGCTGTAAGCGATGTGGTTGCGGACGATCCGGCGCCCGGCCGCATGAATGTCGGCGGCTGGCTCAAACCGTGTAAAGGTCGTCCACAGGAAGTTCATGACGCTCCGGGTCGCGCGCGCGGCCTCATCACTGACAACGACGAGCGGCCATCCAGCGAACGCCGGGGCGGACGCGATCCGCGCGGACGCCTCCGGATCGGACTGGTACGCGGGCCCACCGACCACGAGGCAGCCGCCGCAGAAGACGTGGACGTCGGTGACGCCGGCCGGAAGCTCGGCGGCCGTGAAGGTCCGCGGCAGGTCGCGCACCGGATCGCCCAGCCCCATCCACACGCCCTTCGACCCCTCGTTGACCTTCGGCCCGGTGTAGTCGAGCGTGTCCATCGAGAGGTTCGAAAACACGTAGAGATCGGTCTCGGGCCGCGTGCGCGCGAGCACGTGTTCGAGCGTGGCCCGGAAATCCTGGAGGTCCACGTGGCGGTCCGTCACCAGCAGGAACTTGGTCAGCGACAGCTGCCCTTCGCCGAGAATCCGGAACGCGCTGGCCATCGCCTCGCGCGCGTAGCGCTGCTTGACGACGGCCGCCGCAAGCGAGTGGTAGCCCGTTTCCCCATACGACCAGAGACGCTCGACCGCGGGCATGACGACGGGAAAGAGCGGCGAGAGGAGCACCTGCAGCAGATCGCCGATGAAGAAATCCTCCTGGCGCGGCTTCCCGACCACGGTCGCGGGGTAGATGGCGTCGGCACGATGCGCCACGCGCTCGACCTCGAAGATCGGGTACTCGTGCGCCAGCGAGTAATAGCCGTAGTGATCGCCGAAGGGCCCCTCGACGCGCCGCCGGTGCGG
>DASTDQ010000483.1:0-5787 GCA_035710305.1 Vicinamibacterales bacterium
CTTGGCGACGGCCGGGGGGGGAGGCTGTTGGAGACGTTGCGGTGATGTCACGACGAAGGTCACGCTGCGTTTGACACCGGCCCCGTCGGCGTTGTCCGCCATCAAGACGTACTCAGTCGTCCTCACGGGCGAAACGCGCACGCAGGTCTGATTCGGCAACGGCTTCACGGGGCCCACGCCGGGCTCGATGCGCGCGCTGGTGGCGCCCTTGACCGCATAGCAGAGCTGACGCGGCTGCCCTGGCTTGTCTACAGCGATGAATTGGCCGATCACTGGCAGAGGCAATCTGGTCCCTGGTATTGGTCGCAACGGATCGGGTTTGACACCGGATGTGGACGGAGGCATGGTCTCGCGAATCTTGGTGTTGAGGTCGGCACCGCTTCTCCGGACTTCGTTGTTGTTGCCGCTGCAATCAGTCGGCCCCTTGACCACGACACGATACGTCGGTGGGAACTCGCCTTCGCTGGGCGACGCACTGTCCCACTGACGCTCATAGACAACGGATACGACGTTGCCCACGTCAACGGCAGACAGCTTGTCTTCGCGAACGAGCCTGTTGCCTTCATACAGCCAGATCATGCCCCCGGGTTCAGAGAGGACGCTGGGGCCGAGGTTTCTCGCAAGTCCCGTGATCCGCACGTCGGCCACGTACGGCTTCGTGTGTCGTACGACGTCGAGGCCGATGTCGGCGACGAAGTCGGAGCACCTTTTCGACTCCTCGTTGGGAATCGTCGCCTCGCGACCGAAGCCGAACAGCGCCACGCGATGAGGGTTCTTCGCTGCGTTGTTCAGGAAGACGAGCGATGCTTGCCGCGGACCTGGAGCCGAAGCGCGGAATGTCACTCTCACGGTGCAGTCCTGTTGAGGCGCCAGCCGAGCGCCGCGGCACTTGTCCTGTATCTGGAACTCTCGTGACGACTCCGCCGGTTCGACGAGAACATCAGCGACCACGACGTCGACGTTCCCGACATTGGTCAGCGTGACTGCCCGCGACGCAATGCCAGCGGACTTGTCGAACTGTCTCGAGGGGACGACCAACTCGCCGAAATCAAGGCGATCGGGCTTGAACGACAGCTGACTGACTGGCGAGGGTCGCGGCGAAGCGCCTGCGCCGCTGAGTGCCACACTGATTCGTGAACCCGTTGCATCAGCCACCGAGATCGACGCCGGCCGTTCATCGACGCCTGCCGGGGTGAATCGTACGCCGAAGGTGCACTTCCCGCCGGGATCGAGCTTCTGGTTGGCGCACTTCTGGGGATCGACGACGGCGTACTCGCGCGCACCGGATTTATCAACAGCAATAGAAGCAACGGCGAGAACGGCCGAGCCCGCATTTGTCACCGTCACCTGTTGTTCGCGACTCGTCTTCAACTCCTGGACGCCGAACTCGAGCGATTCCGGAAGGACGGCGAGCACGCCGCGGCCGACGCCAACACCTGACAGTGCAACTTCGTGTCGAATCCCGTCAGTCTGTGTGACGACCATCACGGCCGATCTGGCGCCGGCGGCATCCGGCACGAACTGCACCAGCACCTCGCACGATTCGCCACGCCTGAGACCACGGCCCGATTGTGTGCAGCGATTCTCCAGGGAGAAATCGCGACGGTTGACGCCCTCGAGCGTAATTCGCCCGACCTGCAGCACGCCGCCGCCGGCGTTTGCAATCCTCACGCTGCGTTGGCGGCTGGACTTCTCGAGCGGCTGTTCGTCGAATTCGAGCCGAGGGGGCGACACGTCCGCCATCGGCCGCGCCTCGGCAGTGCCATTCAGATCCACGTTCCGGCCGGCGTCGCCGGCGTTGTGAACGACCGTCAAGGACCCGGCGCGCCGGCCCGCCGCTGTTGGCCCGAACCCCACGTCGACCGTGCAGGTCCCCTGGGGCGGGAGGTTTGCCCCGGTGCAGTCCGTGCCGGTGATCGTGAAATCACGTGGATGCCGTCCCTCCAGCAGGACGCGTTGGATCGAAAGTGTGGCGCTGCCCTCGTTGGTGACGGTCACTCGTCGAGCCGTGCCCGGCTGCCCGACGACTTGCTGCGAGAACTCGAGCCGGTCCGGGCTCAGCCTCGGTCTCGGGACGGGAACGGGGCGGGCCTCACCGGACAGCGCCACGAAGCGCGGACTTTGGTTCGAGTTGTCGGCCAGTTGCAACCTTGCGCTGCGGACGCCGACTGCCACCGGAGCGAATTCAACTTCGATCGTGCACTCCGCGTCGGCGTCGCGTAGTTCGGTCCCGGTGCATCCGTTCGAGACAATCCGAAAATCTCCCTGATGGTCGCCAACGAGCGCGACCCGTCCAACCGACAGGGCCTCCGAGCCGCGGCTGCGGACGACAATCGGCCGCCGCCCACCAGACGCCTTCACCGTACTGGGACCGAAGTCGATCGCGTCGGGCAGGCTGGCGACAGCGCGACTGACGGGCGCACCGGCTCCCGGGACGGTTGCCGGCGGCGGGGTTGGCGTCACGGCTGGCGCGGGTGGTGGCTCGACGTCCGGGGAATGCGTCGCTGTTGGCGCGGATGGTTCGACGGCCGCGGGGCGCGTCTCTGTTGGCGCGGCCGGCTGGACGGACGGACCCGGCGCAGTCGGGCCCGCGACGACGGGTGGCACGGGCACTGTCGCGCCCGGCTCGTCCACCGGTATGGGCGTCCGAACCGAATTCTGTGTGTACCACCAGGACAGGCCGCCGATGCCCGCGAGTCCTAGCACGACGAGCAGGGCTGTCGCCGCCCACGACGATCCTGAACCAGCGGGAACTGCGGCGTGTGGTATCCCGTCGGAGCGGAGGGTGTCGTAGTCGATCTGAATCTCCTGAGGTCGCGGCAACGAGTCCGCCGGGTCCACAGGCACCGGCGACACCAGGCTGGCATTGTGCCGGCTGATCGCGGCTCCTAGACGATCGCCATTCGCGCTGCGAATCTCGATCGCCTGCTTCAAGAGGCGGCTGGCGACGGCCTTGTCGCCGACACAGAGTGCGCGGGTCCCCGCATCGTGCAGCGCGAGCCCTTCAGCCGCGCGATCCCCGATCGCGCGAGCCGCGGCAAGGTTGCGATCGAGGACCGCCGCCCAGGCCTCCCAGCGTCCGCTGACGGCCAGCACGACGCCAAGCGCGGTCCCGATGCGAAGCACGCGAGAGGATTCGCCCTTTGCGGCGGCGTCCGCCTGGACGCGAAGAAGGGTGTCCGCGTCAGACGCGATCGCGTCCGGAGTTCGTGCGTGAGCCGCGGCCCACTCGGAATAGAAGCCCTGCACACGATCGCTGGACGATTCCGCCGCCTGAGTAATGTCCTGCGGAATGGCGACGCCGGGGACGAGTCCATACCGGTCCCGTCGCGCCTGAACCAGACCTCGGTCGGCCAGTCTCTGCAGACTGGGCCCGGGATCGGCAAGCTGGGCGATCGCTGCCACGGCGTTCGCAGACAGCGCCATGCCGACGGCGACCAGCGCCGCCAGCACCCGGCGATCCTCGTCCCCGAGTCCCATCACGAGCTGCGCCGTCAGCGCGGAAGGCCCGCGGCTCTCGACGTGCGACACGATCTGGTTGAGCGACACCTGCGCTCGCCGGGCCGTCGCGCCCGCCTGAAGCAGCCGGATCGGGTGTCCCCCGAGCGAGGTCGCCAACGCCTTCGCCGCGGGGCGCTCGCCTTCCGATACGGCGCGTCCCAGTTCACGCGCGAGGAGAAGTACGCTCTCGGCCTCGGGCAGCCCGCCCAACTCAATCGACTGTGCTTCCGCCCACAGCGTTCGTTGACGATCGGCGATCACCACTGACGATTCCGGCACCGCGTCGAGCAACTGCTCGATGCCATCACGCGTCAGATCGACGTCATCCAGAAGGAGAACAGCCCGGCGGTCATGCAGAAGCCGCTGCAGCTGCGAGGGCGTCGGCTTGAAGGACGACGGCGACTCGTAAAAGGCATCGAAGAGCGATTGCAGAAGGTCGCCTGTCAGCTGTCCAACGGCATTCAGATAGACGACGCCGTGCGGCGTGGTTGCCAGATCGGATAGATGCGCCACTCGACGCAGCAACGCCGTGCGTCCGATACCGGGCTCGCCCGAGATCTCGACGGGGAGCGCGGAGCGCAATCCTCTGACCGCAGTTTCGAGCTCAGCCTCACGGTCAAGCCAGCCGTTGATCGGACGTGGCCGGAGAAGGATGGGACCAGATCGCTCGCGGGGCTGTGGCTGCGAGCCCGGTGCCGCGAGGTTCACCACCCCGCCGTGAACAGACCCGATCTGAAGGATGTAGTTACCGACCGCAACCTGGCCGGTCACGTCCCCTTGGATCTGCGCCTGAATCGACTCGGCAGAATCTTGTGAGCTCACGATGCACCGCCCACGAAGGAAGCCTGGGGATCCGGGTCAGAAGTATATAGCCCGGGTCGACGAGGCCGGCGCGAACAGGTAAGCTCAGCCGAAGACTACTTCTTCGTCTCGAAGCCGATTTCCCGAACCGGGCCCGCGGCGCGCCCGCTGTAGACGTCCATGTTGCGCGGCATGCGCTCGGGAATCGGGAGCCCCTTGGCCCTGGCTTCCTCCACCGAGCGTTCATAGGCACGTTCGCCCTTCAGTCCCATCTCGACGGCCGAGTTTCCTTCGTGGCACGAGTACTCCATCACGAAGTAGTTCGGCTGGGTCGTCAGCATCATGCGCACCGTGTAGGGCGCCGTGTACACACCCGGATCGTCGATGCGGTACCTGTATTCGACCATGTCCGGATCGACGCGCGTGAACCACTCGGTCAGCTTCAGGTTCTCGCTGGTGGCCGTCCGTGAGTTGAACCCCTTGGTCTCGACGACGAGCGTGTCGCCTTCCCAGCGTCCCACCGAGTAGCCGGTCCACGACCCGTGCGCCGGGGCGCGGGGCGGCGCGCTGCCGAGGTGAATGACGCGCGACTCGTGAATCATCTCGTAGGTCATCACGATCGCGGTCGGCGACTGCACGAAGCGGACGCCGTTGCCGTAGAGCACGGCGTTGACCGATCCCGGCACGCCGCGCGAGATGCAGCGGTCGTAGAGGGTGAAGTCGTCGAAGCCGGCGAGCACGACGTTGCTGAACGTGCCCCGCTCGGGTTGCGCCGCGCGCCGCTTCTGCTCGGCGGGCGTCACCGCCGGCTGCCGGCCGTCTGGCGGGTCCACGATGAGCGAGGTGTAGCCGAACGTACGGATGCCGTATTCGTTGCGCAGGAACGTCTCGGTGTTCACCGAGCTGAACTTGTTTGCCTCGTCGCCGCGCGCGCGCTGGAGGAACTCGTCGGGCGTCAACGACTCGCGAGCGGCCTGCGCTGCCGGCCGGCTCATCGGCACGCCGCGCATGTCGTCGCTGGAGTACTCGCCCTCGATATCCGGATCGCCCCACGCCGTGCGCGGAGCCTTCCACCCGGGATGGGCGTACTTGGCAGCCTTCGACTCGGCCGGGACGCTCCGGACCTCCGACGGGTTCATGCCGCGGCCGCGGCCGCCGCCTGCCCGCCCTTGACCTTGGGCTGGCGCGCCGGCTGCCGCCCCCTGGCCGCCCGCGGGCGGACCCTGCGCGGTGGACGAGGCGATGGCGAACGCGATGAAGGCCAGGACGAGCAGAAATGAGGTCAGATATCGCTGCATCGCACCACTATACCGTAGGCCCCAGGGCCCAGGCCTCGGGCCTCCACCGGCTGATAGACTCGCGAGACGTGACTTCGATCAGCAGCACGCTTGCGCCGCACGAGCGCGAGATCGAGGAGCGGTTCGTGCGGGCCTCCGGACCCGGCGGGCAGAACGTGAACAAGGTCGCCACTGCCGTCGAGTTGCG
>DASTDQ010000484.1:0-2332 GCA_035710305.1 Vicinamibacterales bacterium
GCTGCGCGGATTCAGCCGCCGTTTCGTGAACGTGGTCCGATTGCGGTTTGCGATCCGCTACGAGAACTCGGGCCAGTATGCCGTTGCCACCGGGGCCGCGACCCTGCGCCTGGCGGCCGCGGGCCAGGTTCTGGCGCCGATCGAGGAGCCGAGCGAAGTCGTCGATTCGCGCGCGAACAGGAGCGCGGACGTGGTGTTCGAGGTGCCGACGAATGCGACGCGGGTGACGCTGCGTGGGTTCATCGATCAGGCGTCGGGCGAGATGCCGATCGAGCTGAGGTGATCGTGTTGCGGATAGAATGCCCACGCTGAGGCCTGGGGCCTGAGCCCTGGGGCCTGAGATTCGCATGGATGGAGATCCCGCTATGAAAACGGTGACCGCTGTCGTCTGTTCGGCCCTGCTCGCTGTTCTTGCCGCACCTCGTGACCTTGGCGCTCAGGATCTCACCGTCGTCAACGCCCGCATCCTCGACGGTAAAGGCGGCGTGATCGAGCGGGGCTCGGTCGTCGTCAGCGGCGGCAAGATCGTGTCGGTCACGACGGGCGCGGCGACGAAAGCGGCCGGCGGCCAGACGATTGACGCGCAGGGGCGAACCCTCATGCCGGGCTTCATCGACGCGCATCGCCATATCGCCCAGGGCGATCCGGCTGCCTGGCTCGCCCAGCGCGCCCCCGCGCAGATGCAGGAGTTCCTCGATGCAGGGTTCACGACCGTCGTGTGCGCGATTTGTCCCGACCAGGCGATCGAGCTCCGGCAGCGCATCGATTCCGGCGCGGTGACGGGGCCGCGCCTCTTCGTTGGCACGCTGATTCCGGTCGCCAAGGCAGGCGGTGGCGGCGCCCGAGGCGCCGGCCGCGGGGGGGACCCCGCGCGGACCGACACGTCGCGGCCTCCGCTGCGCCCGACCGAGCCCGCCGGCGGGATTCCCCCAGCGGACACCATCAAGGCCGTGGAGAGCGTGGCCGCGAGGAAGTACGACTACATCAAGACGGTCATCACCGTCACGCCAGGCGGCCCGGAACTGGAGACGCTGAAGCTCATCGTGAGCGAAGGCAAGAAGCGCAACCTCCCGACAATCACGCACGCCGTGTCGGTGATGGACACGCTGGCAGCGGTCGAGGCCCGCCCCGACGTGCTCGTGCACACCCCGCACATCGGACGCCTCGAGGAGGACGCCGCGGCCGTCAAACGGATCGCGGGCGCCGGCATCCCCATGACCTCCACTCTGGCTGTCTTCGTCCCGCACTTCGGCGCCGACAACACGCCGCTCTTTCGCGACGGCATGCCGTTCCCCTGGAACACGATCTCGAGCGCCGGGCAGGGTCCCGTCAATGCGCGGCTGCTCTGGGAAGCCGGGATCTCCTACGGTTACGGCACCGATACGACATGGACGCCTGCCGAGTCGCTGACCGACGAACTGCGCGCCCTCAGCGTCGTGTTCTCGCCGCTCGACATGAGCAAGATCCTGGGGCAGGGGGCGGCCCGATCGGCGCTCAAGCAGGATCAGATCGGCACGCTCGAAGCGGGAAAGCTTGCCGACATGGTGCTGATCGACGGCAACCCGCTGACCGACCTCAACGCCCTGCACAAGGTCGTGACGACGTTCAAGGCCGGACGGATCGTGTCGGACCGCCGCACCAAGGGCAAATAGGCGAGTCGCCGTGCGCGGTGAGGGGACCGACATGACGGGCACGCGCGCGTGCGAGTTTCGGTTCTACGAGGAGTTGAACGACTACCTCAGGCCAGGGCTGCGCAAGCGCACGCTCACGCGGTCGATCGCGGACACGCCGTCGGTGAAGGACGCCATCGAGGCGCTCGGCGTCCCGCACACCGAAATCGACCTGATCCTCGTGGACGGCCGCTCGGTGCGCTTCGACTACAAACTGCGGGGAGGCGAGCGCGTTGCCGTGTACCCGGAGTTCGAGCGGTTCGACATCACGCCTATTCACCGGCTGCGGAGCAGGCCGCTGCGCATTCCGCGCTTTGTCGCCGACGCGCATCTGGGCACGCTGGCCCGGTACCTCCGGCTGCTCGGATTCGACACGCTCTACGACACCGGGCTCCAGGATGCCGAGCTTGCCGGGCTCACCGCGCGCGAGCGGCGCATCCTGCTCACGCGCGACGTGGGTCTGCTCAAGCGCAAGGCGGTCGAACGCGGGCACTGGCTCCGGGCCACGGATCCCGAACGGCAGATCGAGGAGGTCGTTGACGCGCTGCAGCTGACGCGTGCGCTGCATCCGTTCACGCGTTGCATGACCTGCAACGGCCGCCTCGCGCCGGTGACGCGTGGGCGTGTGGCCGGTCTGGTGCCTCCGCGCGTGTACCGCAGGT
>DASTDQ010000485.1:0-2426 GCA_035710305.1 Vicinamibacterales bacterium
TCCGAGATCGAAACCCTGCGGCAGCGGCTGTTGTTTCCAATGGGCACAGTCGGGCAACGCGCTGTCGGCGCCCGCAGGAAACGGTTGCGTCGCCGCGGTGGTTCGACGCGCGTCCTGCGGCACGGGCCGGTCCTCGATGCGGGACAGCGGCTTTCCTGTTTCGCGGTCGAGCATGAACAGATAGCCGTCGGCACGCATCGCGGCAACCGCCTTACGCGAACGTCCCTCGATCTGCGCGTCGTACAGGACGGGCGAAATGGCGATGTCCGCTTCCCAGATGTCGTGGCGAATCGTCTGATAGTGCCAGCGGAGCTTCCCGGTCTTCATGTCGATGGCCAGCACGGCGCAGAGATACAGGTTCGCGCCAGGACGTCCTTCGCCTGCGAGCTGCGGTACGCCGTTGCCGGTGACATAGAACACCAGTCCGAGATCCGGATCGGCCGCGCCGACGAGCCAGACAGCGCCGCCGCCCCGCTGCCAGATCGGGCTGCCCTTTGGCCAGGTCTCCGATCCGGGCTCGCCCGGCGCGGGCACGGCGAAGAAGCGCCACGCTTCATCGCCGGTCTTGCCGTTCAGCGCAACAATCTGACCTCGCCAGCCGTTGTCGGCACTCAAACCGACGGAGACGAGTCCGCCCGCGTACAGGGGAGCTCCCGAGATCACCTGTCCCTTGTCGCGCGCCTTGTCGCCGACGTACTTGTTCCAGACGAGCTCGCCCGTCTTTTCACGCAGCGCGATGACGCGCGCGTCCGAGAGCCCCACAAAGACGAGGCCGTCGCCGACCGCCACGCCTTCGCGGTCCGGAGCGCCCATGCCCGCCTGCTGGCCTCCCTGAAATCGCCAGACTCGGGCGCCCGTCCGGGCATCGAGCGCATAGACGTTCGGCCCCGCCGTCAGGAACATCAGACCGTCGCGGACGACGGGCATCGAGCGGGTGGCGGGGTTGGAGTCGAGCTTCTGCGGCGTCCACGCGCCGCCAAGCTTCGTGACGTTCTGCGTGGTGATCTGGTTGAGCGTCGAGTGGCGGCTGTTACCCGAGTCGCCGCCGACGGCCGGCCACTCCTTGCCGGCAGGGGGCCGTGGGCCGTCGCCCGACTGCACATTGACAGCAACCGGCAGGACGAGGACCGTCACCGTCGCGAGAACGAGGGGGCGCCAGACGCTGCTCATGGGGAATGCTCCTTCGGGAGCAGATGATACTCCTCGACGTCTGTCACGGGTCCGGCTAAAGCCGGACGCTACGTACGAGCAGGCGTAGTGTCCGGCCTAGCCGGACCTCCTCCTATAACGGGCACCGGCGCCGCTCACGCTGCTGGTTCGCCGCTGGTAGCCCAGTACATGCCGCTCTCGTAGTCCATCGCACAATCGGTGTCCGCCGGAGAAGTCGCCAGTGGCGTGTGGCAGGAACGCGGCGTCCCAGCGCCGCACGACCTCGCAGAAACTGCGTACCAAGGCCGGCGCTCGGACGCACTGCTTCACGATCAGCCCAGTCAATCGGCCCCTCGCTGACAGCGCTTCCAATGGCATGGTTCGAGCACATGGGCCTAGAATGAGCCCATGGCCGGGAGCGACCGTGTGACTCGCACTTCCCCGGGCGTGAAGCTCACCTACGACGACTTCGTGCAGTTCCCCGACGATGGGCTGCGGCACGAGTTGATCGACGGGGAGCACTATGTGACGCCTTCGCCCAATACCAAACATCAGCGCGTGTCGCTCAACCTGATCCTGCTCATCGGGGGCTGGCTCGAACACAACCCGATCGGCCAACTCTTTCATGCGCCCTTTGACGTGGTGTTCTCCAAGTTCGACGTGGTGGAGCCGGATTTGCTCTACCTCTCGAACGCACGAGCAGCCGAGTCGCTGACGCCGCAGCACGTCCGAGGCGTGCCTGAGCTCGTCATCGAGATCGGGTCGCCCGGCACTCGACAGCGGGATGAGACAGTGAAGCGACGACTGTACGAACGGTCGGGAGTCTCGGAGTACTGGGTCGCCGATCCCGAGATCGACACCATCCGCGTCTATCGTCGGGAGGGCGACCAGTTTGCTCGCGTCGTGGAGCTTTCCGCCGACGCCGGGGATACCCTTACCACGCTGCTCCTGCCAGGCCTCGAGGTCCCGCTCTTGAAGGTCTTCCGCGCGTAAGCGGACGTTGCCTTGTTAGGTGTACTCATGCCAGAAATCGGTTTACCCTGCACCCTGTCGCGGCGTGAGCTGATGAAGCGCGCGGCGGCCGGCGCCGCAGCCATTGCCGGCAGCGGGATCGTGGCCGGACCTGCCTTCGCGGGAGCGGCGGCGCAGAATGCCAGCCCCGCCGATCTCGCCCTCGTGAACGGCAAGTTCGTGGACGGCCGCGGCCAGGTCGCGACGGGGCTGACGATCAGGAACGGCCGCATCGCCGGCATCGGCGAGGCTCGGGCGCTCGGCTC
>DASTDQ010000486.1:0-2357 GCA_035710305.1 Vicinamibacterales bacterium
GGGTGCGATGCGATGGCGAATCAACACGGTGACGATGACGATCGTGGTCAGCACGGACGACCCCACGTGCCACCACCGCCACCACGGTGTCTCAGCGCGGAGCACCGACGAGATGAGGGCGTACACGCCCGCCCGGGGTTCTGACGCCGCGACGGTGAGAAACGTCGCGACGACGTTGTAGATCCAGTAGAGCCAGGGCGCGCCTTCGAAGATTTTGCGGAGTGACTCCGGGTCCACCTGGGAGAACCCCAGGCCGGATTCCGTGTAGATCGGCCCCCACTGCGCCGTACTGAGCGTGAGCCGAAGAGCAACGTACATGGCGATGGCTGCCGCCATCGCCCCCACGCCGCGCGTGCTCACCCCCGGCGCCTCGAGCCACCACAGGACGATCAGGAGGGGCACGATGAGCAAGGCCGACTCGAGTACCAGCGCGCCGACGATCATCAGCGGAAAGAAGACCCAGTCGAACGCGCGTGAACGCGGCTCGACGGCGAGCACGACGGCCGCGAGCACGAACAGCAGCGCCGCGGAATGCGCGTTCAACGGCACGAAGAAGAAGAGGATCCTCGTCGTGTGCAGGCCGGTCAGACAGGCGAGCGCGATCGCGGCGGCGACGCCTCGAGCCGTTCCGAGCGGACGGAAGAGCCAGAGGACCAGACCGAGCACGGCCGCGAACTGGAGCAGCACCAGGGCTTGGTACACCCACAGGCGCAGCCCGGCGGTCTCGTAGGCGACCTTGATCATGAGCACGAACAGCGGGCGGTAGTCGGCTCCGCCGCTAAAGGCGTAGCGGAGGTACTGCGGCCACGTCCATCGCGACGCCTCGTTCAGGGTGTAGTACGCGTCGACGTACGGCCACGACACGGACGACAGCGCGACGCCGTACGCGACTACGCAGACGAGCACCCAGACGATCGGAACGCTCGACCAGCGGAATCCAGCCATGCTCCCCGTCAGTCGAGCTCCACGATCTGACGCCCCGTATCGGCGGCCCACTTGAAGACGTCGATCTGTTTCTCGCGAATGAGCTCGTTGTACTTGTCGGGAATGCGGTACACGCGTGCCGGATCGCTGGCGGGAATCTCGGGCGCCACGTCGTGACGGAGGAAGAACGCGTTGATGCCGGTGGGCTCGACGGCCACCAGGCGGTAGCCCTTGCGGTCAGACAGCCTGGTCAGCGCGGTGAGCGACGCGCCGTAGTAGCAGAAGCGGTGATCGCGCCGGTTGAAGGTGGGATCGTACGGCACGCTCACGGCGCGCCCGGGGCCGAACATGGAGTTGTATTCGAGCACGACCACGCGCGGAGTGCAGGCCGTGAGCGCCTGCCAGACCCAGTAGTCGTTGCCATCGAGATCGATGCTCAGCAGATCGACCTCGCCCGTGTAGCCGTGCTGTTCGAGGATCTGGTTGACCGATTCGGGCGTGACCCAGGCGCACACCGCGGTCGTCCGCGGAAACCGCCGCCCGGCGTATTCCACCTTGCCGCGGTCGCCCTCGACCAGCAGCCCCGTCCACCCGAACTCCCCCGCAAGCATCGCGGCATTGCCGCCTGTGGCCCCGCTGCCGATCTCGACGAACCGCCTGGAGGTTGTGCCGATCTGCTGAAACAGCGTCAGCAGCACGCCGTCTTCCTGGTTCTGCGACAGCAGCCGAAACCGCCTGGCGGTCAGCCGTTCGGGATACGCAAGGGTCGTGGGATCGATGTAGGCCGCGCGGACCAGCCCGTCGATGCCCGCGTGGAGCTGGCGGAGCTGCCGGGCCACATCGTCGTGCTGCTCGGTCAGCGTGTGCAGCCCCTCCTCGATCCGCTTGATCCGCCGGGAGATCGTCTGCTCCGACGAAGGCTGGAGCCACCGGGCCATGCGTGCTCGAAGACGCTCGAACATGGCGACTAGTATGCACGTACGTAGTGTCCGGCTTTAGCCGGACCGGGACAGGCGTAGTGTCCGGCTTCAACCGGACCGTGACAGGCGTAGTGTCCCGGCTTCAACCGGACCGTGACAGACGTAGTGTCCGGCTTCAGCCGGACCGGGACAGACGTAGTGTCCGGCTTCAGCTGGACCGGGACAGACGTAGTGTCCGGCTTCAGCCGGACCTCTTACTTCGACGGTAGATCGACCGTCACAACCGCAATGGGCCGCGAGCCGGCGTAGACGTAGTCCTTGACGGTGGCGCTGCCGCCCGTGTTGTCCCACTCGGTGAGCATCTGCCCGTTCAGGCCGCGGACGTAGTAGAACGTCCGCCCGCCGTCAACGGCCTTCTTCACGCGCCCGCCTGGCGCATTAGATGCGAGATCTTCATCGGCAGGTGCCCGCGGCACGATTGCGGCAGCTGGTCGGAGTTGTCAAGACGGCGAC
>DASTDQ010000487.1:0-16616 GCA_035710305.1 Vicinamibacterales bacterium
GCCGCAGTGCGGCTACTGCCAGGCGGGCCAGATCATGTCGGCCGCCGCGCTGCTCGCGCAGAAGCCGGCGCCGACCGATGCCGACATCAACACCGCGATGAACGGCAACCTGTGCCGCTGCGGGACCTACGTGCGGATTCGCGAGGCGATTCACCGCGCCGCGGCGCTCGCGACCGAGCGTTCCACGTCCACGGCGCAGGCCGGGACCCGGTAAGGAGGCGTAGCCGTGACGTCAACACTTCTCGACCGTCGCTCCTTCCTGCGCGTCACCGCCGTCGCCGGCGGCGGAATGATGATCGCGCTGCACCTGGACCCCGCTGAACTGCTCGCGCAGGGCCCGCCGGGGGCGCAGGGCTTCGACGCGCTGGCCTTCGTGAAGATCGCCGCCGACGGCACGGTGACGATCATGAACAAGAACCCCGAGATCGGCCAGGGCGTGATGAATTCGCTGCCGATGATCATCGCCGACGAGCTCGACGTGGACTGGAGCAGCGTGAGGGTCCAGCAGGCGGCCGTCGATGGTTCGAAGTTCGGTACGCAGTTCGCGGGCGGAAGCCTCTCGACGCCGATGAACTGGGATCCGCTGCGACAAGTCGGCGCTGCCTGCCGTCAGATGATCCTGTCGGCCGCGGCCGCACGCTGGAGCGTGCCCGTGGCCGAGCTCACCACGCGCTCGGGCCGCGTGATGCACACGGCGAGCAATCGGACCGGCGGCTACGGCGAGTTCGCCGCTGCCGCTGCGGCGCTTCCGGTGCCGCCGCTCGGCAAGGTCCCGTTGAAGGATCCGAAGGACTACAGGATCATCGGCACGTCGCAGCGCGGCGTCGACACCGCCGCCATCACGACGGGCAAGCCGATCTTCAGCATCGACTTCGCGCTGCCCGGGATGCTGTATGCGGTCTACGAGAAGGCGCCGGTGTTCGGCGCGAAGGTCGCGACATCGAACGTCGACGACCTCAAGAAGCTGCCCGGCGTCAAGCACGCCTTCGTCATCGAGGGCGGGAACAACCTGACGGAGCTGGTCGGCGGCGTGGCGATTGTGGCCGACAGCTGGTGGCTCGCGCAGTCGGCGCGCAAACAGCTGAAGGTGACGTGGGCCGAGCACC
The DNA here is from genome assembly GCA_035710305.1 of Vicinamibacterales bacterium. Taxonomy (GTDB): domain Bacteria; phylum Acidobacteriota; class Vicinamibacteria; order Vicinamibacterales; family UBA2999; genus Gp6-AA40. Next base: position 1,107 of record DASTDQ010000487.1, read on the forward strand.
CGACCTCGTCGCAGAGCAGCGTGGGCTTCCAGGCCAGGGCCGACGAGCTCGGCAAGGGCGCGTACACGACCAGGCTGCGCACCGACGGCGACGTGGACGCGGCGCTTGCCGGCGCCGCGAAAGTCGTCGAGGCCGCCTACATGTATCCGTTCATCCCGCACTCACCGCTCGAGCCGGAGAACGCTGTTGCGCAGTTTCAGAACGGGAAGCTGGAGGTCTGGGCGCCCAGCCAGACGCCGGCGGCCGGTGTGGGCGTCGCCGCGCGTGCGGCCGGGATCAAGGATCCCGACGTCACGCTCCACATGATGAAGGTCGGCGGCGGCTTCGGGCGCCGCCTGACGAACGACTACGTCGCTGAAGTCGCGGCCATCGCGAAGCAGGTCGGAGGCGCGCCGGTCAAGCTCCTGTGGACGCGCGAAGACGACATGCGTCACGAGATGTACCGGCCCGGCGGGTATCACTACCTGAAGGGCGGCGTCGACGCGAACGGCAAGATCGTCGCCTGGCGCAATCACTTCGTGACCTTCGGCAACGGCAAGCAGTACGCCTCGGCGGCGAACATCCCCGGGTCGCAGTTCCCTGCGCTCTTCGTGCAGAACTTCGACTTCGGCGATACGCAGATGCCGCTCGGGGTGCCCACGGGCGCGCTGCGCGCGCCCGGGAGCCACGCGTACTCCTACGTCTTCCAGGGGTTCATCGACGAGCTGGCCGTTGCCGCCGGCAAGGATCCGGTGCAGTTCCGGCTGGATCTGCTTGCGTCGCAGGCCTATCCGTCGCCCGAGAAGGGCGGTGACGGATTCGAGGCGGCGCGCATGGCCGCTGTGCTGAAGCTCGTCGCCGAGAAGGCGAAGTGGGGCACGGCGCGGCCGAAGGGCACCGGTCTTGGCGTGGCATTCCAGTACAGCCACCGGGGCTACTTCGCGGAGGTCGCCGAGGTGTCTGTGGACAACCTCAAGCGCGTAAAGGTGAACAAGGTCTGGGTGGCCGCCGACATCGGCAGCCAGATCATCAACCCGATGCACGCCGAGAACCTGGTTCAGGGCGGCGTGGTCGAGGGCATCAGCCACATGATGCAGGAGGTCACCTTCAAGGGTGGGGCGGCAGTAGAGGGCAACTTCAACAACGTGCCGCTGCTGCGGATGGCGCAGGCCCCCGCGGTCGAGACCCACTGGATCAAGTCGAACAACCCGCCGACCGGTCTTGGTGAGCCGTCGCTGCCGCCGGTCCTGCCGGCCGTGGCCAACGCCATCTTCGCCGCGTCGGGCACGCGCGTGCGGTCGCTGCCGCTGTCGAAGCACGGCTTCCGCTGGGCGTAAGGCTCTGAACTCCCAACTCCCAACACCCAACCCCCAACCCCCAAGCCGTTCTTGGGAGTTGGGATTTGGAGGTTGGGAGTTGCCCCCCGATCCAACTTTCCGGAACCAAACCTCCCCCGATTTGGAATATTGCGGCAGGCACCCCGAGTAACCTGTTGATACTACAGGGCGTCCACGCAACACGACGACGGCCGCGGAATTGCTATAAGGCAAGACCGCGTAACCCATTGACTGGGAACAGGTAGCCCCGGCTTCGGTCGCGTCGAGGGGCGCGCGGTCAATCAGTGACGGGAGTAGGCGTTGCAACTTGTTCGCGGAGGAGAAGCTATGCGCCACATCACGAAGGCATTGCTGGTTGCGGCAGTCGTCCTGTCGCCCGCCATCGCACATGCCCAGGCCACGCTGGCGGGAACGCTGCGTGACGCGTCGGGGGGAGTCCTCCCCGGCGTAACTGTAGAAGCCTCGAGCCCGGCGTTGCTCGAGAAGGCACGCTCGAGCGTCACAGACTCATCGGGCCAGTACAACATCCCGAGTCTTCCCCCGGGGACCTATTCCGTCAGCTTCCAGCTCGCGGGCTTCAACACGGTCGTGCGTCCGGGCATCGAGATCTTCGGCGCCGGCGTCATCACGGTGAACGCCGACATGCGGGTCGGCGGCGTGCAGGAAACGATCACGGTCACCGGCGAGTCGCCCGTGGTTGACATTCAGAGCACGCGGCGCGAAACGGTCCTCGACGACGAAGTGATCAGTTCGATTCCGGCCTCGCGCGGCTACAACGCCATCCTGACGGCGGTCCCGTCGGTGACGGGTGGAAGCCAGAACGTCGACCTCAACCCGACGATGCGCATCTTCACGAGCCACGGCGGGCGTGGCAACGAGGGTCGCGTGCAGGTGGACGGGCTGAACGTCGGCGCGGCGTTCAACGGCGGCGGCGTCTCCGGGTTCACGATGGACACGACCAACGCAGCCGAGATGAACTTCACGATCTCGGGCGGGCTCGGCGAGGCCGAGACCGGCGGCATCAACCTCAACATCGTGCCGAAGACGGGCGGCAACACGTTTGCCGGAACGCTCTTCACCAGCTTCGCGGGGAACTGGTCGCAGGGCACCAACATCGACGCGGAGCTGGAGAGCTACGGCGTGACGGTACCGGCCGACATCTACAAGGTGTGGGACTACAGCGCGTCGTTCGGCGGTCCCATCGTGCGCGACCGCCTCTGGTTCCTCGGGAGCTATCGCGACTTCGCGAACCATCAGGCCGCGCCCGGCGTGTTCGGGAACGCGAACGCGGGGCTGCCGCTGTCCGATCCCCGGGCGTTCACCTACGCGCGCGACGAAAGCGTGGCGGGGCGGAACATCAGCGGGAAGACGATCGCCACCATCCGCCTGACGGGCCAGGTCACCGAGCGCAACAAGGTCGGCTTCTACCTGGACTCGCAGTGGAACTGCAACCAGACGCCGTACGCGCTGGACGCGGCGGAAGGCTGCCGGCAGCGTGAAACGGAGTGGATGGGGAGCGGCTTCGGCAACCAGTCGGTCGAGGCGGCATCGTTGTACCAGGACGGCTACGAGCGCGTCATGCAGTTCACCTGGACGTCGCCGGTCACCAACAAGCTGCTGCTCGAAGCGGGCGAGTCCACCTACATCAGCCGGTGGGGCTGGATGGACCCTCCGGGAGCGATCAAGGACCGGCCGCAGGTGGCCATCGGCAGCGCCTTCGGCACCACGTACAACAGCGTGGACAACTTCTTCAGAAACTACCAGTCCCCGAACGTCTGGCGCGCCTCGGCCTCCTACGTGACCGGCGCCCACTCGATGAAGTTCGGCTATCAGGGTGCGCACCTGATCGAGGAGACGAACGACTTCGCCAACGACACGGCCCTGACCTACGTCATCTCCACGGCCACGCAGCGGCCGACGTCCCTCACGATGCGAATTGCTCCGACCGAGATGAGCAACCGCACGCAGTACGCGTCGTTGTACGCGCAGGACCAGTGGACGTTCAACCGCGTCACGCTGCAGGGCGCGGTGCGATACGACCGGGCGTGGAGCTGGTACACCGACACCAAGAACGGCGCGCCTCAGGCCGGTCCCTTCAACCCGGCGCCGATCGTGTTCGGCGGCGGCACGATGGTCGATGCGTATAACGACATCACGCCGCGCGTGGGTGCGGCGTGGGACGTGCGGGGCGACGGCAAGACGTCGGTTCGCGTGAACCTGGGCAAGTACCTCCAGAGCGCCAACAACCAGGAGAACTACACGATCGCCAACCCCGCCCTCGACGGCCGGAATGGCCGCAGGGGTCCGACGTTCCACACCACGACGACCCGCAGCTGGACCGACAACGATCTCGATTGGGCGGCAGACTGCGACCTGATGAACCCGGCGGCTCAGAGCCCGGCCACAACGGGATCCATCGACACCTGCGGAGGCTGGTCGGATCTCTCGTTCGGCAATCCCGCGGCCAACACGCGGATCAACCCGGACGTGCTGAAGGGATGGGGCGTGCGGCCCTATGACTGGCAGTTTGGTGTCTCGGTCCAGCAGGAGATCTTCCCGAGGACGTCGATTGAGGTGGGTTACCATCGCCGGTGGTTCGGCAATTTCTTCTACACGGACAACCAGGCGGTCACGCCGGCGGACTTCTCGCAGGCGACCTTCAACGCGCCCAACGACGCACGCCTGCCCGGCGGCGGCGGGTTCCCCGTGACGGTGTACGACATCAATCCGGTCCTGCAGGACGGCCGCCCCGGGTTCGGGCAGACCAGGCTTGCCAATGGATCGTCCGCGCTCTACTACACCTTCGGGAGCGAACTCGGGGACGAGTCGGCGTACTGGCAGGGCTTCGACGTGACCGTCAACGCGAGAATGGCCAACGGCCTTGTGTTCCAGGGCGGAACGAGCACCGGACGCGGTTACAGAGACCAGTGCGAAATCTGGGCCGCAGCACCCGAGCTGTTCGCGCCAGTGACTGGCGCCGCCAAGACACAGTACGACGCGTGCAGCTGGACCGAGCCGTGGCTCACGCAGTTCCGCGGGCTGGCCACGTATACGATCCCGAAGATCGACGTGCTCGTCAGCGGCGTGTTCCAGTTCAAGCCGAACGCCACGACAGGCCCCACCGATACGACCGTGGCCACCAACGGGACGTCGCTGGCCGCGAACTACAACGTCACGAACGCGCTGATTGAAGGCGACCTCGGACGTTTCTTCACCGGCACGACAGCCCCGGCCCAGTCCAGGACGGTGAACATCCTGACACCGGGCGAGCTCTATGCCCGCCGGATCAACCAGGTCGATCTGCGTGTGGCCAAGGTGCTGCGCTTCTCGAGCAACCGGCTCAACGTCGGGTTCGACCTCTACAACCTGTTCAACAGCAACCCGGGCCTGACGTTCAACCAGGCGTATTCGGAGACCGGAGCGACGACCGGTTCCGGGGCCTGGCTGGCGCCACAGACGATTCTCAACGCGCGCTTCATCAGGTTCAACGCGACGTTCGACTTCTGATAGCGGAAGGGCCCAGGCCTCAGGCCTCAGGGCTCAGGCCGAAGAAGACCGACAGGGCGGGGCTTCCCAGATGGGAGGTCCCGCCCGTTCTTTTTTTCAAGCACCCGTGCACCCTGCAACCCGTGCCCCCCTGCACTCCGTGCCCCCTCGCCCCTGCCCCCTGCCCCCTCACGATCCGTCCAGTTCAGACACTTATGGCGGCGCAGAATGCCAATCGGACATTTTTGTGCCTCCGATCGCTGATCTTTTGACGTTGACCGTCATCTAGAATTGGCCTTGCTCGGGCGCGTGATCGTCACGCCGCGCCGTCAGTGAGGTGAGTGCATGAATCAAGCAGATACCGCGTGGATGTTGATCGCAACGGCCCTGGTGCTCCTGATGACGCCGGCGTTGGCGTTCTTCTACGGCGGCCTGGTGCGGAGCAAGAACGCGCTGAACACGATGATGATGAGTTTCATCTCCCTGGGGTTCGTCGGTGTGCTGTGGGCGTTGATCGGTTACTCCTTCGCGCTCAGCCCCGGTGCCGGTGAAGGCGGCAACAACTGGCTCGGCGACATGCGCTTCGCGTTTCTCAACGGCGTCGGGCTCGAGGCCAAGGACGCCGTCGTGCCAATCACTATTCCTCACGCGCTCTACATGGCCTTCCAGGCCACGTTCTGCATCATCACGGCGGCGCTGATCTCCGGAGCCATCGTCGAGCGCATGCGCTTCTCGGCCTATCTGATCTTCATCTCGCTCTGGTCGGTCGTCGTCTACGCGCCGATGGCGCACTGGGTGTGGGGCGGCGGCTGGCTGGCGGACATGGGCGCATGGGACTTTGCCGGCGGAACGGTCGTCCACGTCAACGCCGGCGCCGCGGCGCTGGTGGCGGCCATGGTCGTGGGCAAGCGTACAGACTACGGCCACGCGTCGATCCTTCCGCACAACATACCCACAGTGCTCCTTGGGGCCGGCCTGCTCTGGTTCGGCTGGTTCGGTTTCAACGCCGGCAGCGCGTTGGTGGCAGGCCCCATCGCCGGCCTGGCCTTCGTGACGACGATGCTCGCCCCTGCCGCCACGCTGGTCGTCTGGACGTTCCTGGACATGATGCGCTCGGGAAAGCCAACCGCCGTCGGTTGCGCCACGGCCATCGTCGTCGGTCTGGTGGCCATCACACCGGCCGCCGGTTTCATCAGCCCGATGAACGCCATCATCCTGGGCGCCATCGCCGCGGTGCCGAGCTACCTCGCGCTGATCATCCGCGTGAAAACGGGGCTCGACGACTCGCTTGACGTGGTCGCCGCGCACGGCGTCGGCGGAACCGTGGGTGCGCTCCTCACCGGCGTGTTCGCAGAGAAGAGCTTGAACGGGTTGTTCGACGGCCTGATCGCCGGCAATCCCGGCCAGGTCGGCATCCAGGCCGCGGCAGTCGCGACGGCAATCGTGTTCAGCGGCGGCGTCAGCTTCATCCTGCTCAAGATCATCGGTCTGTTCATCCCGCTGCGCGCCACGCAGTCCGATGAGGCGACTGGTCTCGACGTGACGATGCACGGCGAGGAGGCATACCTGCACGGCGGCGGCGAGTAAGAACATTGGTGATTTGTTGATTGGTGATCGTTGATTCGTTGGAGATTGTTGATTGGTGATTTGAGATTTATTGTGTGAATCAGCAATAAATCGACGATCGATAATCAGAAGTCCGCCAACGAATCGACGATCACAGATCACGAATCAACAATGTCCTCAGCGCCCAGTTTCGAGAACCTACGCGTCCTGATCCTCGAGAGCCGACGCGCCCGGGAGATGGCGTCGATCGTCGCGTCGTACGGAGGGACGGCGATCTCCGCGCCGTCGATGCGCGAGGTGCCGCTCGAGTCCAACACCGAGGCGCTCGCGTTTGCCGATGCCCTCGAGCGCGGCGAGTACGACCTGGTGATCCTGCTCACGGGCGTCGGCACGCGCGCGCTTGTCGCCGTGGTCGAGGGCGTCCGGGGATCGCGCAAGGAGTTCGTCGCGGCGCTTCGCCGGACCAGAGTCGTCGCGCGCGGACCGAAGCCGGTAGCCGTTCTTCGCGAGCTCGACGTCCCCGTCTGGCTGACCGCTCCCGAACCAAACACCTGGCGAGAAGTACTCGCGTCGCTCGACGGGCGGCAGAGCGAGCTGCCGCTGCGCGGCGTGAGAGTTGCCGTGCAGGAGTACGGCGCGTCGAACCCCGATCTGCTGTCCGGCCTCGAGGCCCGGGGCGCGACGATCACCAGGGTCCCCGTCTACCAATGGGCGCTCCCCGAGGACCTCGGGCCGCTCGAGTCCGCGTGCCGCGCCCTCGCGGGCGGAGGGGTGGACGTCGTGCTCTTCACGACGGCAACGCAGGTGGTGCACCTCTTGAAAGTGGCTCAGTCGATGGGCCTCGACGAAGGTGTGCGGGCCGGGCTTCGGACATCCCTCGTGGCGTCGATCGGGCCGACGACGACGGAGGAGCTGCGGCAGCAGGGCATCGCGCCGGACCTCGAGTCATCGCATCCCAAGATGGGCTTCCTGGTGCGCGAGGCCGCCGGGCGCGCGGCTGACCTGCTCAGAACCAAGCGCTCGTAATCGCACCCTCGCACCTTCGCACCGTTTAAGATCCCCCCATGCCTACATCAGAAGAACTGCTCGCGCTGGCGGCGGCGTGCGCCGACAGGCTGGAAGAGCGAGGACAGCTTCGCCACGTGCCGTCGTTCTCGGACGTCGAGGAGCAGTGCGAGGAGGAGTACGAGGCGCTGCTGCAGGCCATTCACGAGGACGAGGTGTTCGCGCCCGTGGACATCCAGCGTCAGGAGCAGCTCGTCGAGCAGATTGCGTCCGCGCTTCCGGAAGACACGCGCATGCTGATCGTGGAGCTGGCCGACAACCACGCGCGGCACGTGTGGCTGCAGCAGGAGGGCGCGTACCACCTGGGCCTGGCGGTGGGGCGCAAGCTGCGCAAGCTCGCGACGTGATCCTCGCCGCGCGACGCTATTTGGCGATCGGCTCCGCCTGAAACGTGATCGGCTTCTCGCTGCGGCTGGTTTGTTCCGCTCCGGACCAGGCCGCCGCGGCCGTATTGGCTTGCCGGAGCGTGCTCCGATCGACGAACGCCACGAGTATGTCGGGCAGGATCGTCCACGTGTCGGCGACGCGCTCGCCGTTGAGAATCAGGATCGCGGACGTGCCTCGCGCCGTCGTCGGCAGCGGTCTCGCCGTCTGTGCCTCGACGGCCAGCGGCTCCTTGGCGCGCTTCAGGAACTCGGGCCCCGCCATTTTCTCGAGCGTCGCGTCCAGCCGCCGGACTCTGACCGCCCTCAGCTCGATCCGTCCTCGATAGGCGGAGTCGTCCTCGCTCTTCGACGCAGCCGCCTGCGTCTGTGCCGGACGCGGCGAATCGGGCGCCTGCGCGCGGCAGACCGCGCCGCCGGCCGCAACGATGGCCACGACCAGCCCCGCCCCGGCGCGGCTACCGAGAGAACTCGAGATCATCGACATACATCTCTCCCTGGCCGGGGTTGGAAAACCGGATGCGCACGGCGTCGAGATTGTCCAGCGTCACGCCGGCTTTGTTCATGATGAAGGAATGCAGCGGGATCCGGATGGTCGTCATCACGTTCTGGAGCGGCGGCGTGCACCACGCAACATGATTATAGGGTCTGGGTACGCGGCCGAACTGGCTGGAGAACGTGGCCTTCGTGTTCCCGCCGCCGGTGAGCTCGACCATGAAATCCTGGTCGCCCGCGGGATTGGTCATGGCATTGGTCTGCGCCACGCGGAACGACAGCACTTCGAACGTGGATGCGTCGCGCTGGGCGCCGGACAGCGTGTAGGTGACCGTGCCGCTGCCGCCGCTCCAGCCCACTCGAAGCGCCTGCGTCTCGTGCACGGACGGGGATGCCACGCTCGTCGCGGTCGCTGGAGCCGCGGCGGACGCGCCGGCTCCGCTCCCGTTTTCGAGCTTGCGGTTCGTCTTCTCGTGGCGGATCGCAAACGCCTTCCGGCCGGCGAACGACGGAAACTTGAGCTTGCCACGCAGCAGGTCCTCGTAGACGCTCTCGTTCTTCACGTGCACGCGCGTGAAGGCCGACAGGAATGCCTCGCCGAGCCGCTGCTGATCGGCCGCCGGAATGAAATCGTCCCGTCCTGCCGCGCCGTCGTCGCCGTCGCCGGCCCACACCGTGTTGAAGAAATTGTGGTTCGCGCCGTACACGTAGATCCCGCTCTTGGTGGTCGAATCGACCGGCGCGAGCGAGCTGCCCGCGCGGTCGTAGATCCGCTGGCCGCTGAGCGGGCACACGTCGCCGTCGGCCGCCGGCAGGATGACGAAGTACGGCACGTCGGGCAGCACGAACGACAGGCCGTCAACCGGGGCGATCGAGGACACGGAGCCGATGGCGAACGGCGAAGCGCTCATCGCGTTCCTGACGTAGGCGCCCACCGAGGCCTCGCCGCCGCGGGAGTGACCCGACACCGAGATTGTGGTCATGTCCACGTGGCCCGCGAACCGGCCGGCGAAGAAGTCGGGATAGCCGGTGAAGGTGGCCGTGTTGTTCATGTGAGACCAGAGCTCGATGTGCTTGAGGATGAGATCGCTGCGCTCCGCGATGAGCTGCGGTACGTTGCCGGTGAGATCGTACGCGTCGATGGACACCGCGATGATGCCATGACTCGCCAGGCGCTGGAGCAGTCCCATGTAGCCCATGTGGTTCTGCTCACGGTCCGGACACCCGGTGTGAAGGGCGTCGTACGCGGGATTGAAGTCGAATCCACCCGTATTGCACGACGAATGGTTGCCGTGCTCGATGACGAACAGCGGATGCTGGCCGGGGGCGACCGGCGTCCCGGCGCCCGCCATCGTGGCGGGATAGCGCACCACGGCCCTGAGATCCACGTTCGCACGGCTGCCGAGCGTCGCGAAGAAGTCGTCCTGGGTGTAGGAGTCCTCACCTACGGCGAACGCGCCGAGCTCATACGGATCCTTGGCGACGATGAACCCGATCTGGTCGGCGCCGTCGAGAAAATCGAGCGTGTCGTTGTACTGCGCATCGGTCATGTAGGTGGCCGCCGATGCCGCCGGCATCATGCCGAAGTCCACCACGACGTCGTAGTTGCCGAGCGCCAGCGGAGGATTCCAGATGATGACATCCGTCCCGTTGATGCATCCCGCCTTGACCGGGTGGATCTCGATCCCGCCTGACACGTCCACGAGCGCATTCGAGGCCACCCAGCCCGCGACGTCCTTGTGGGCGACCACGTAGTAGGCCGCGTAGGTGCCGCCCAGATGGCCGACCGGAACGTAGGTCGGATCCACGGCGCCCCGCACCGGGTCGTTGGTTTCCGCGAACGAATCCGCGAACTCGAAGTACGGGGATAGGCCGAGCATCCTTCCCGCGAGATCCATCGTCGGGCCGCCCACTGGATATCTGAGATAGAGGAGGAAACCGGTCTCGGCCAGATAGGAGATGATGTCGTCGGGACTGATGAAGAGCGGCCTTGCGCCGCGCATGTCGAGGCGATGCGCCACCACGTCGTACGCGCCGCGCCGCTGGTTTGCCCGATCCCAGACTCGTACGGTGAACCGTCCGTCTGCATCTGCCTGGACGCGCTCCGGCGCGGCCACGGCCCCCACGCCGGTCAGGTCCTGGATCCGGTCGTTGACGAACCAGGAGCGCTGGTTCGCGACGACCGACAGCTCGACGGCCTCGCCCGGCCTGAAGTTCCTGCCGCTCACGTACATGTCGCCGTCGTTCGACAGCTGGCTGTTCAGCAGGCAGCCCTTGGCGTCGGACACGAACACGGCCGGGCTCGTCCGGCGCGCGATCGGCAGGCGCGACAGGACCAGCGCCTGTCTCGCCTTGAGCGTCATCGGCTGCGCGCGGCCGGTAGGATCGCGGTCCACCTCGTGGATCGAGACGGTCAGCGTCTGACCGGCCAGCGCCTTCTCCGCCTCATCGAAGCTCCGGAACGTGTACGGCCGGCCGTCCGGTTTGGGCCGATCCGAGCACCCGACCACGCCGGCCTGGTACCACAAGACGAAGGGCGGCACGTTCCCGTCCCGATCGCTCGACGAACGGGCAAAGCTGACGGCCCGGTCGAGCGCCTGCGCAGGCTGGTCGCCGATGGCGAGCCGGAATTCGTACATCGTCGACGGTTTCAGGCTTCTGCCGCCGATGTGCAGCGACGATCCCGCCTCCAGCTGCGTGATCGGGCGCCCGCCGGCGTCGACCGCGTACGCACCGGGTTCACCGACCGCAGAAGGAGGCGACCTCCTGCAGCCCCCTGCGCCGATGACGATGCACGCGATGACAACTGCAGAAAACGCGGTTCCGGCGCGAGTACGAGCCATTCGTCGACTCCTGATGCGGTTCAGGCTGTGGTGATGTACCTATGAAAACGAGGGACTCGCACGATTCGAACAAGCCCTGATCCCGATCGCGGTCAGCGCCAGCCAAGCTCCGGGGCGACGAGTTTCAGGATGCTGCCGATGGCGTGGACGTTGTAGTCCACGCCCAGCTGGTTCGGGACCGTCAGGAGCAGCGTGTCGGCGGCGGCGATGGCCTCGTCCGCGGCGAGCTGTTTGACGAGCGCGTCCGGTTCGGCGGCGTACGAGCGGCCGAAGATGGCGCGGGTATTCGCGTCGATGTAGCCGACCTGGTCCTGGCTGCGGGCGTCGCCTCCGAAGTAGGCGCGGTCGCGGTCGTCCACGAGCGCGAAGATGCTGCGGCTCACCGAGACGCGCGGCTCGCGCGTGTGCCCCGCCTCCTTCCACGCGTCGCGGTACGCCTCGATCTGCTTGCGCTGCTGCACGTGCAGCGGCTCGCCGCTCTCGTCGTCCTTGAGCGTGGAGCTCTGGAGGTGCATGCCCAGTTTCGCGGCCCACCTGGAGGTGGCGTTCGAGCTGGAGCCCCACCAGATGCGATCGCGCAGCCCCTCGGAATGCGGCTCGACGCGCAGCAGCCCCGGCGGGTTGGGGAACATCGGGCGCGGGTTCGGCTGCGCGAAGCCCCTGCCCTGGATCACCTCGAGGAAGACCTCGGCGTGGCGGCGGGCCATGTCCTGGTGCGTCTCGCCCTCGGCGGGCGCGTAGCCGAAGTAGCGCCAGCCGTCGATCACCTGCTCCGGCGACCCGCGGCTGATGCCCAGCTGCAGGCGGCCGCCAGCGATGACGTCGGCGGCCCCGGCGTCCTCGGCCATGTACAGCGGGTTCTCGTAGCGCATGTCGATGACGGCCGTCCCGATCTCGATTTTCTTTGTGCGCGCGCCCACGGCCGCGAGGAGCGGGAAGGGGGAGCCGAGCTGGCGGGCGAAGTGGTGGACGCGGAAGTAGGCGCCGTCGGCGCCCAGTTCCTCGGCGGCCACGGCCAGGTCGATCGACTGGAGCAGCGCGTCCGACGCCGTGCGCACCTCCGAGTGGGGCGACGGCGTCCAGTGCCCGAACGACAGGAACCCGATTTTCTTCACCCGCATTTCCTCCCCGACTCGACCGCCTGTCTGCCCGACCATGAGCAGGGCGACAAGCATATCGTGGCCAACCCGGCGAGGCCGCGGAACAACGCCGCGCCGGCCGGGTAGAATCAGCGAGGAAACCGCAAAGTTCGTTCTCCCAGCTGGGTTCGTTGATCTCTGCAGCGCATTCTATGAAGTGGACGCTGGCACTTGCCGCTTGTCTGGTCATCGGCCAGGGTACGGCCGCTGCGGAGCGCGCCGCGTCCCCGGCCGACGCCACGGTATTCATCCGGCTCGTGGGCAGCGTGCACGCCGAGCTGGAGGAGCCCGGATCGGCGAAACAGACGCTCGACCTGGACAAGATCGAAATCGGCACCGGCAGCGGCTTCGTCATCACGCCCTACGGGCACGTGCTGACCAACGAGCACGTGATCCGCAACACTCAGTTCGACGTGGCGAGCGGCCCACGCAAGGCCAGGATCACCTTGAAGGTGTCTTCGATCCTGGTGTGCCTGCCAGCCGCAACCGCTGCGGCCCGCGGGGACGCGTCGCCTTGCTACAACGCAAGCGTGCACTCGTCGGATGCCGCGCTCGATCTCGCCGTGCTCTTCGTTGCAGCCGACCTTCCTTACCTTGCGCTCGGTGATTCGGACGCCGTCCGTTCGGGACAGCCCGTGGACGCGTTGGGCTATCCCTTTGGCCGCCAGCTCGAGGTCGGCCGGGTCGCTGCACCGGACCTCGTGCCTGAAGTCAGCACGTCGCCGAGCACGATCTCGGCGCTGCGCAGTGGCGACGCGGGGGACCGCCGCGCCGTGCAGATCAACGGCACCGTCAACCCGGGGAACAGCGGCGGCCCGCTCGTCGATCGAGACGGCTTTGCCGTGGGCGTCATCCGCGCGCGGGTCAAGGGGGATGCCGGGATCGCGTTCGCGATTCCGATCAATCAGGCCAAGGACTTTCTCGAGTCCCGGGGGCTCGAGTCGTTGATGCCCGTGACGCGCATTCGTCTCGGCGCGATGCAGCACTTCGAGGGAAAGGGCGTCGCGCTGCTGCTGCCGGAAGGCGTGGACGACACGTCGCCGCTGCGGTCCCGCGTCGAGAGCGACGCGGACGGCGGCGCTGTTGCGCTGCGGATCGATCGGGCGGTGTCGCCGTGGACGGCAAGGCAGCTCGAGCGCGAGCTGACGACGACCGAATCGTTCGAAGAAATTGCGGTCGAGGCGAGCGAGAGTCAGATGTCGAAGGCCGGTGGAGCGCCGCTGCTTCTGGGACGCGCGAGCGGGACGCTCGCGGGGAGAGACCAGCCGGTCCGGATGCAATACGCCATTCTCGATCTCGGGACGGAGAAGCTCGTCGCGCGTTACGTCGGCTCGGCGGAGCAGCTCGCGTACAACGAAAGCGTGCTGCGCAACTCGTTGCAGAGCCTCGAGGGTCAACGCCTGGTCACCGGCGAGGTGGAACCGGTGGGGAAGCTCGCCTGGTCCGCCGGCTCGCCGTCACAGGACGCTCTCGGCCTGCCGATTCCCTCCGGCTGGGTCGTCGAGCCGGGCACAATCTCCGCGTGCCCGGGCCTGCCGCGGTCGAATGGCGCCGTTGCCGCCTATCCCGTTCGCGACGTGACCTTTGCCATGCGTGCCGCCGTGTGGAGCACGGCGTCGATGATGCCTGAGCAGGCGGCTGCCGCGTGCTCCGCTCGACGCGGGTCCAGTGGTGCCGCGTCGTACGCGCTGCGCGCCGATTGGCTCGGCGTGCCGTATTCGATCGAAGGCGTGTTCGTCCGCCTTGGCGCCAGGCTCGTCCAGCTCGAAGTGATCTCGCCTTCGCAGAAGGGCGCTCGCGCGCGCGAGTTGCTGGCCGCGTGGATCGACAAGGCCGGCACGCCTTAGCTCCTTCTGTCTCCCGGATCCCGAGTCTCGGATGTCCGGCTCACAAGTCACCACGAACCTGAACGTATTGTTTTGGGAGTTGGGCCGCCGTCGCGCCGAAGGCGCTTCGGCGAGCCTCGCCGGAGCCTTGGCGAAGGCGGGAATCGGGACTTGGGAGTGGACATGCCGCTCGCGTACCTGCACTACGACGTCTTCACTGGGGAGCCGCTCCTGGGCAATCAGCTTGCCGTGTTCACCGACGCACGCGGACTCGACACCGCGCGCATGCAGCGGCTGGCCCGGGAGATGAACTTCGCCGAGAGCACCTTCATCCTGCCGCCCGAGCAGCCCGGCACAGACATCCGGATGCGCATCTTCACGCCGATGAACGAGATGCCCATGGCGGGGCATCCGACAATCGGCAGCACGTTCGCGCTGGCGCACACCGGCGTCATCACACCGGGATCGTCGCGATTCGTCTTCGGGCTCAACATCGGCCCGATTCCCGTCGATCTCGAATGGAAGGGAAGCGCGCTGCGCTTTGCGTGGATGACGCAGCTGAATCCCACGTTCGGTTCGCCCGTCGCCGACCGCGGAGCCGTGGCGGCGGCCTTGGGGCTGGAGGCACGCGACCTCGTCGCCGATCTCCCCGTGCAGGAGGTGTCGTGCGGCATCCCGCTGCTCTTCGTGCCGCTGCGCGATCGCGCCACCGTCGATCGCGCCGTCAGCGACGCGGCCGCTTTCCGCCGACTGATGGCGTCGCTGCGGCTGGAGGTGCCGATCTTCCTGTTCTCCATCGACCCGCCGGGGTCCGGCGAGACCGCCTACAGCCGCATGTTCGCGCCCGAGTTCGGCATCACCGAGGACCCGGCCACCGGCGGCGCCAGCGGTCCGCTCGGTTGTTACTTCGTCCGCCACGGCATCGTGCGCGGCGAAGCGGCGCGCCGGATGGTCAGCCTGCAGGGCGTGGCGATGGGGCGGGCGAGCCGTATCCACATCTCCATCACGCACGAGGGCGATGCGATCAGCCTGGTGAAGGTCGGCGGGGAAGCCGTGCTCGTGGCCCGCGGCGAAATCCTGGTCTGACCAGGTGCCGGATGCCGTTCGCCTCCGGCGTAACACGCTGGTAACACGCCCCCTATAGCGTAGGCATGCGGCGATTGACGCGCGAGGGAGGACTACCCATGAGACCCAGGTTTGGAACGGCCGTCCTGGGGGTTGCGATCGTGTCCGCGATGCCGGCAGCTGCGCATCACTCCAATCCGCTCTACTTCGACATGTCCACGGCCATCACGATCGAAGGCGAGGTCCTGCGCCTGGAGTGGATCAACCCGCACGTCCTCCTGTTTCTCCAGTCGAAGAACGACAAGGGCGAGCTCGAGACGTGGATA
>DASTDQ010000488.1:0-2524 GCA_035710305.1 Vicinamibacterales bacterium
CCCGCACCTTCGCCCACGAGATCGGGAATGGCGCCGGTCGTCGTGCTGACGACCGGCAGGCCGTGCGCCAGCGCTTCGGCCACCGCCATGCCGTAGGTCTCTTGCCGCGTGGCGAGCACGAAGAGATCCGCGCCGTCGTAACACGCCTCGAGCGCGGCGCCGTCGAGCTCGCCGGCAAGCGATACGCGATCGCCCAGCCCCAACCGATCGATCACGGCTCGAACCCGTTCGGCTGTCGCTGGATGGCGCGTGAGGCTTCCGGCACACGTCAGGTGCCATTGCCGGCGCGGCACAGAGGCGAGCGCCGTCAGCAGATCCTCGTGTCCTTTGCCCGGGTTGAGCGTCCCCACCGTCAACAGCTGGAGCGGCGGCCCGGACGCTCCCCGTGCCAGGGGCGCGCGAGCCGTGCCCGGTTCAACGACCGCGACACGTCCGGGCACAAGGCCGTAACGCTCGAGCAAGGGCAACGCGGCCTTGCCGGTGACGACGATACGCGCGGTGGCTTCGAGCGCTCGCCGCTCGGCCTCCTCGAGACGCGCCGATTCGTCGGGCTCGAGCCCGATGTCGGCCGCAAGTGGCAGATGCACCAGCGCGACGATGCGCAGGCGCGATGCGTGCCTGACGATGATGTCGGGCATCGCGCCGAGTGCGAGGCCGTCCACGAGAGCAATCGTTCGCGCGGGGATCGCGTCGAACGTCTGCGCCGCGCGATCGAGCGCGCCCGCCGACGGCCGCGGAAAGCTCCCGTCGAGCTCGCGTACATCGATCGACCAGCCTCGCGCTCGAAGCCCGTCTGCGATGGCGCGGTCGTAGGCATACCCTCCGGTTCGGCCGTCGAGGCTCCCCGGCACCACGAGCGCGGCCGACGGCACGTCAGCGCGCGGCACCCACGCGGTCCTCGAAGGAGGCCGACGCGACGTGCGATTCGTGCAGCGTGACGCGAATCGATTCGACGTCGCGCGCGCCCGGGCCGAGATCGCCGCGCCGGATCGCCTCTCCCAGACGGCCGAACACGACCTGTGCGAGGAACTCGGTGGTCGTGTTGCGGCCGGCAAACTCCGGAACCTCGTCGAGATTCCGGAAGTTCAGGTCGGCCAGCACGCGGCGGAGCACTTCGGTGGCGCGGCCGATGTCAACGACGATGCCGTCGGCGTCGAGCGACCCGCGCTTGAACTCCACGTCCACGACGTAGGTGGCGCCGTGCAGGCGCTGAGCGGGGCCGAAAACGTCGCCCTTGAAGCTGTGGGCGATCATGACGTGGTCGCGGACGGTCACGCTGAACATTCGCATCTCCTGGATCACGAACCACGGAGGCACGGAGACACGGAGACACCTTGTCGGGCCATCGTCAGTACCGGATCCGGTGGCACAGCGTGTCGCCGGGCGCGCGTGCGAGGCGGGCCATCACGGCCGGAAGCTCGTCGAAGTCGCTTTCACCGGTGATGAGGACGTCGAGCGACTCGTCGCTCAGGAGGCGCAGCGCCAGCGCCATCCGGCGGTGCGTGTCCCATCGCGCCCGCTGGGCAGGCGCGACACGCCCGACCTGCGACGAAACGATCGTCAGCCGCCTGGAATGAAACGCGCCGCCGAGCGCCAGCGGCACGGCGCGGTCGCCGAACCAGCTCAACTCCACGACGGTAGCCTCGACGCCGGCGAGGTCGAGCGCCAGCGCGAGGCCGTCGGGTGAGCCGCTGGCGTGGATGACGAGATCCGCGTCGCGGGCGGCACCATGAGGCTGCGCGAAACGGATGCCCAGCGCCCGCGCAATCCGGGCGCGGCCGGGGTTGACGTCCACCAGTTCGACGTCACAGGCGGCGATTCTCGACGCGAGCCACGCGGTCAGGCAGCCGACCGTTCCCGCGCCGACGACGCTGATGCGATCGCCCACGTGCGGGCGGCCGTCCCACACGCCGTTGATCGCCGTCTCGAGGTTCGCGGTGAGCACTGCCCTCGAGGGCGGTACATCCGCGGGCACCACGTGAACGGCCGACGAGGGAACGATGTAGCGGGTCTGGTGAGGATGGAGCACGAACACCGTGCGCCCTCGAAGCTCGCCCGGCCCCTCGTCTACCCGGCCGACGCTGGCGTATCCGTACTTGAGCGGCGCGGGAAACTCACCTGCCTGAAACGGGGCGCGCATCCGCTCCCACTCGCTTCGCGGCACGCGGCCTTCGAAGACGAGCGCCTCGGTGCCGCGGCTGATTCCGCTGAAGAGCGCCTGCACGACGACGTCCCCGTCCGAAGGGATGCGGAGCCTCTCGCGCCGTATCTCGCCCGAGCCCGGTGACGCAATCCAGAACGCCCTGGCCTCTTCCATGTCACCCGACATTCTCATGCGGTACCCGCGTCGTTACAATGCTGGCTTGCCGTGGCGTCTTCCGGACCCGCCGCTTCGTACGAGCGCGCTGCTCGGCATCGCGGCTGCCGGCTCGGCCGCTTTTGTGATCGCTCTCGTCACAGGGCCGCTCGTCGGCGCCGGCCCCGGTTACCTCGTGAAGACCCTCGGCGTGTTCGCGATCGTGTC
>DASTDQ010000489.1:0-5582 GCA_035710305.1 Vicinamibacterales bacterium
AGTACTTGATGGGGCGAAAGAACGGGCTCGTCGCCTCGGTCAGCGCGGGCAGGATCATCTTGACCCTCACTGAACGCCCTCGCCCATCATCAGCACCGAGATCTCGCGCCGGCGGGGGCCGTCCAGCTCGGCCAGGAAAACCCGCTGCCAGCGCCCGAGCACCAGGCGGCCGTTGAGCACGTTGAGGCACACCGCCGTCGGAAGAAACAGGGCCTTGCAGTGCGACGGGCCGTTGGGACGTTCACCCGGGGTCAGGTTGACTGTCCGAACGGTGATGTCGTCGTGACGGTACTGCTCGCCGGCAGGTACCACGTCGTCCAGTACGCGCTCGAAGTCGCCCATCAGCAGCGGCTCGCCTTCGTTGACGACGATGCCCGCCGTCGTGTGAAGGCTCTGCACGTTGACCATGCCGACGGTCATCGGGCACTCGGCGACGAGCCTCTCGAGACCATCGGTCAGGTCGACGAACTCGGTCCGGCGTTCGGTCGTGATCAGGACCCTGGTGTGCCGGTAGACGAAGGTGGGCGCGAGCGTTTCCATCGATGTCCTCCACTCGGAAGGATCGGCGGTTGTCTGAGGGAAGTCTTCAGCGGCCCGTGAGCGAGTTGTGAGATATCGGTGAGTTATGGGGTCAGATCAAAGAATCAAGATCTGACCCCGCTGGGCCGATAGCAGGGGTATTCCCCCACGTTGGACCAGATGTTGGCCATTCGCGCCTTTTCAATCGCGGCTGCGGCATTCGTTTTCGCGTCATGCGCTCCAAAGACGACGCACATGCCGACGCGGCCCGGCACGTTCGTGGACGGCAAAGAGGCGTCGTTCGTCTACTTCGATGCGTCGCGCCGGCCCTGCGCGCTCGAACCGCTCACGGCCCAGGCCCGTATCCGAGGCACCATTGGCGGCCGCCCCGTCGATGGCCGGTTCAGCTTCGCCGCCACGGTCCAGCGGCTGCGGCTCGAGTCGGTTGGCAGGACGCCCAGGGACTTCGTGTTCACCTCAGAGGAGGGCAAGGAGACGTTCGTTTATCAAGGGGCGTACCGCCTTCTTGGCACGAGCGCCGACCTGGTCGAAACGATTCTTGGTCTGCCGCTGAAAGCCGAAGACATGCGGCGCGTGTTGACCGCCTGCCCACGCATCAGCGGAGCTCTGTCGGGCGAACGCTTCGACGAGCGATGGTTCAAGGTGCGTCTCGAGGCCAACCCGCCGTACGACGTCTACACACGGCGCGATGCCGACGGGCTCGGATGGAGCATTCAAGCGATCGTGAGTACCTTCGAGAGCACCACGGACCGATGGCGTGCCGAGTTCGAGCGGGATTCGGCGGGGCTGCCCCGCTCGGTGCGTGTCGTCAGCGCCGAGTGGAACGACGTCCTCGGCGATCGATTCGACGTTCGTATCACCTTCAGCGATGTGCGGGTGAACGCGTTGCTCAGCCCGGAAACGTTCCAGGTCTCGATCCCGGCGCCGTTCCCGACCGCCGACGTCGACGGACTGCGCAAGACCCGGCCCGCATCTGCGCCGTTTCTGGTTGACCCCCGCGTCAAATAGACCTGAGGCTGCTCTCGTAAGGCCAGCAGCGCACGGGGCGTTGCGCGCCGGCGGGACGAGCGCGTATTCGCATATATGATCTGACGGGGGCCGAGCCGGGTCCCGCCGCGCGTGCGCGGCGGGGTGCGCGCCGGCAGGCCCCGGGAGCCCATGCACCGTACGTCAGCCCTCGTTGTCGCGATTGCCCTCTCGTTGCCTCTCGTGGCCGGGTGCGCCGGCGAGGATGCGGCGGCCACATCCAGCGCGACGCCCGGCGGAGGCGAAGGAGACGCGTCGCCCCCGGTTCCCGTCACGGTGGCGCAGGTCGTCCGGAAATCGATGCCGATCGAGATCGCTGTGATCGGCACCGCCGAACCCTTCTCGAGCGTGGCCATCCGCTCGCAAATCACCGGGCAGATGACGGCCGTCAATTTCTCGGAAGGCGACGACGTCAAGGCCGGGCAGGTGCTCTTCACGCTCGACAAGCGGCCGCTCGAGGCCGGGCTGGAGCAGGCGAAGGCGAATCTCGATCGCGACCTCGCGCAGGCGGCCAACGCCGAGGCGCAGTTCAAGCGCTACCAGGAGCTCGCCGATCGCGGCATCGCGCCGAAGGAGCAGGTCGACACCGCCCGCGCCTCGATGAGCGCGCTCAACGCCACGGTGAATGCGGATCGCGCCGCGCTCGAGAACGCGCAGGTGCAGCTGCAATACGCCACGATCACCGCCACGCTCTCGGGCCGGACCGGCGAGCTGCAGGTGAACGAGGGTAATCTCGTTCGCGCCAACGATCAGACGCCGCTCGTGGTCATCAACCAGATCGCCCCGATCTTCGTCACGTTCGCGATCCCGGAGTCGCGCCTGCCCGAGCTGAAGCGGTACATGGCGCGCGGCCCGCTGCGCGTCACCGCCTCGCCGCCCAAAGACGACGGGCCGCCCGCCGTCGGCAGGATTTCGTTCGTGGACAACCAGGTCGACCAGACGACCGGCACGATCAAGCTGAAAGGCACCTTTCCGAACGACGATCGGCGTCTCTGGCCGGGGCAGTTTCTCAACCTCCTGGTGACGCTGACGAGCGAACCGGATGCGATCGTCGTGCCGACCGCGGCCGTTCAAGCGGGGCAGCAGGGGCCGTACGTGTTCGTGGTGAAGGACGATCGCACGGTCGACATGCGGGCGGTGGACGTCAGCCGCACGCGCGCGAGCGAGACGGTGATCGCCAGCGGCGTGACACCCGGGGAGACCGTCGTCACCGACGGCCACCTGCGGCTCGTGCCCGGCAGCCGCATCAGCGTGAAGAGCGAGGAACGAGGGCCCGCCGCGCCAGCCGGGGCCGGAGCCTCATGAATCTCTCGGCGCTCTTCATCGCGCGCCCGGTGACGACCACGCTGCTCATGCTGGGCATCCTCGTGTTCGGAGGGCTCGCGTACCGGGAGCTGCCCGTCGCCGACCTTCCGAGCGTGGACTTCCCGTCCATTCGCGTCAGCGCCAATCTGCCCGGGGCCAGCGCCGAGACGGTCGCCTCCACGGTCGCCCTGCCGCTCGAGAAGCAGTTCGCCACCATCTCCGGGCTCACCAGCATCAACTCGACCAGCACCCAGGGCGGCACCGACATCCAGCTGCAGTTCGACTTGAGCCGCGACATCGACGCCGCCGCGCAGGACGTGCAGGCGATGATCGGCCGCGCGTCACGGCAGCTCCCGCCCCAGATGCCGGCGCCGCCCTCGTATCAGAAAGTGAATCCGTCGGACCAGTCGATCTTCTTCGTCGTGCTCCGGTCGAAAACGCTGCCGCTGTCGACCCTGGACGAGTACGCGCAGTCCAACGTCGCCCAGCGCATCTCGACGGTCAGCGGCGTCGCCCAGGTGAACGTCTTCGGCTCGCAGAAGTACGCCGTGCGCGTGGACGTCGATCCCAGGGAGCTGGCGGCGCGCTCGATCGGCATCGACGAGGTGGCGACGGCGATCGAGAGCGCCAACGCGAACCTGCCGACCGGCTCGATCTACGGCGAGAAGACCTTCACGGTGGAAACCAACGGCCAACTGCTGCGCGGCGCCGCCTACGGGCCGACGATCATCGCGTACCGCAACGGCAACCCGGTGCGCCTGGACGAGGTCGCGCACGTGTACGACGGCGTCGAGAACGACAGGACGGCCAGCTGGCAGAACGGCGAGCGGTGCGTCTACCTGTCGATTCAGAAGCAGCCCGGCGTCAACGTCGTCGAGACGGTCGAACGAATCCATGCGCTGCTCCCGGGCATTCGCGCGCAGCTGCCGGCGGCGATCTCGCTCGACGTGCGCAGCGACCGGTCGGTCACGATCCGCGAGTCGGTCCACGACGTGAAGGTGACGCTCGTCGTCACGATGTGCCTGGTCGTGCTCGTGATCTTCCTCTTTCTGCGCAACGTGTCGGCGACGATCATTCCCAGCCTGGCCCTGCCCGGCGCGGTCGTCGGCACGTTCGCGGTCATGTACCTGCTCGGCTACAGCGTGGACAACCTGTCGCTGATGGCGCTCACGCTCTCGGTCGGCTTCGTCGTGGACGACGCGATCGTGATGCTGGAGAACATCGTCAGGCACATGGAGATGGGGAAGCCGCGGATGCGCGCCGCGCTGGACGGGTCGAAGGAGATCGGCTTCACGATCCTGTCGATGACCGCGTCGCTCGTCGCGGTCTTCATCCCGGTGCTCTTCATGGGCGGCATCGTCGGGCGCCTGCTGCGCGAGTTCGCGGTGACGATTACCGCCGCCATCCTGTTGTCGGGGTTCGTGTCGATCAGCCTGACCCCGATGCTGTGCAGCCGCTTCCTGAGGCCGCCGCACGCGGACGGGCACAGCCGGCTCTACAACGCGTTCGAGCGGCTGTTCGAAGGGTGGCGGAACGTCTACGGCTGGACGCTGAGCGCGACCCTCCGCCATCGGACGATCACCGTGGCCGTGTCGGTGGCGCTGCTCGCGGCCAGCGGCTACCTGTTCGTGGTGACGCCGAAGGGGTTTCTGCCCAGCGAGGATCAGGGCCGCTTCAACGTCAACACCGAGGGCGCGCAGGGCATCAGCTTCGACCAGATGGTGCGGCACCAGCTACGGGTGGCCGACGTCCTGCTCGAGGATCCGAGCGTCGCCAGCGTCGGCGTGAACGTCGGCCTGATCGGCAACAGCGGCTCCGGCGGCTCCAATACCGGCCGGATGTTCGTCGAGATGAAGCCGCGCGCCGAACGCTCGCTGACCGTCGATCAGGTCATCGCGGCGCTGCGCCCGAAGTTCGAGCAGATTCCCGGGGTACGCGTCTTCATGGTCAACCAGCTGCCGATCAACCTTGGCGGCGGCGGCGGGAGCCGTGGGCTGTACCAGTTCTCGATGCAGGACACCGACACCGACGAACTGTACAGGTGGGCGCCGGTCATGGAGCAGGCGATTCGGCAGAGCCCCGGCTTCGAGGACGTCAGCAGCGACCTGCAGATCAACAACCCGCTGGTCACCGTCGAGATGGACCGCGACAAGATGTCGAGGCTGGGCCTGACGGCCACGCAGGTGGAAACCGCGCTCTTCAACGCGTACGGCACGAGACAGGTCTCGCAGATCTACGCGCCGAACAATCAGTATCAGGTGATCCTGCGCGTCGCTCCCGAGTTTCAGAGCGACCCGGCGGCGATGTCGCTGCTGCACGTCCGATCGAATAGCGGACGCCTGATTCCGCTCGAATCGGTTGCGCGGCTCAGCACCGCCGTCGGCCCGTTCCAGGTGAACCACTTCAGCCAGCTTCCGTCGGTGACCGTGTCGTTCAACCTTGCGCCGGGCTACGCGCTCGGCGACGCGGTCGAGCGCATCCAGTCCACGGCCGCGCAGACGCTGCCGGCGTCGATCATCCTGGCGTTTCAGGGGACCGCGCAGGCGTTCCAGGACTCGCTGCGGGGCCTCGGGCTCGTGCTGTTGATGGCAATCGTCGTGATCTACATCGTGCTCGGCGTTCTGTACGAGAGCTTCACGCACCCGATCACGATTCTCTCGGGACTTCCCGCGGCCGGGCTCGGCGCGCTGCTGACGCTCGCGATCTTCAAG
>DASTDQ010000490.1:0-7787 GCA_035710305.1 Vicinamibacterales bacterium
GCAGAGCCGCACCTGGCTCCTCATCGGCATTATCTTCGGCGTCGTCAGCGCCTGGTTGTTCACGCAGTAGCGATCATGGGCAACGGACTTCCTCCGGCACCGACGAACGACCTCGGCGATCCGATCTGGATCGATCCGGGGACGCTCGCGCGCACCGGGTCGCCGCCGCCCGGCCCTATCGGCCTCGACGCGAAAGGCGGCTCGCCGAAACAGGCCAGCATGGCCGATCAAATCGTGGCCTATCTGCGG
This sequence comes from Vicinamibacterales bacterium, assembly GCA_035710305.1. Classification (GTDB taxonomy): domain Bacteria; phylum Acidobacteriota; class Vicinamibacteria; order Vicinamibacterales; family UBA2999; genus Gp6-AA40. The sequence continues at coordinate 250 of DASTDQ010000490.1, forward strand.
CAGCGACTGGGCCAGCACATCGGCGACGGCCAATGCTATGCAGCGGCGGACAGCGCGCTGCGGCACGCTGGCGCGTGGAGCGCCGATCATTACGGCACCATTACCCCGGACGCCGACTACGTGTGGGGAACCTCGGTGAACCTGTCCAACCTGCGCGCGGGCGACATCATCCAGCTCCGGAACTACGAGTTCCTCAAGCGTGTCGACAACGACGACGGCTCGTTCCGTGAAGACGGCGGGACACGCGGCCACCATACGGTGATTGTCGAACGGGTCGATGGAGACGGCGCCGTCACCGTCCTTGAGCAGAACGTCGAAGGCTCACCCGTGGTTCGAACGCAGCTGTACTTCTCGAACCGCACCACGCAGGGCGGCGGCCAGACCACCACGATCACCGTTACCGGCTCGTTCTGGTTCTATCGCGCGCAGGCCAGGTAGGATCACCGCGACGACGGGTAGTAGCGAAAATTCGAGATCGTGAGCTGTTCCTCGCCCGGCAGGAAGAAGCCGAACTTCCCGTCGAGCATCGTCCGCCGTCCCGGCTCCGGCCGTCCGGACGGCGTCGTGCGGATCCACGTGTCGATCGTCTGCCAGTTCGTGCCGTCGGTGCTGAACTGGGTCACCAGTTGAGCGCCGGAGACCAGAGTGCCGACGTGGATGAACGGTACGTTGGTCCGGATGCGATGCGGGATCTCCTGCGACGGTTGTGCGATGCCATCGACGACGTCCGTCCGGTAGAAGTTGTCCTCGTCGAGCTGCAGCCTCACGTGCCTTCGGTTGTCGATGTAGCCGACGACCCAGTTGAAGCGCGAACCCGTCGTAAAGGGGTTGCCGCTCCGGTCCAGACGCACGGTGAAGGTGAACTTGCCATCCGGACTGCCGTGGTTGTAGAGGACGAACGTTCCGCCGCGACGGGTGTACCAGTTGTCCGTGCGCGTCCACCCTGCCTGATCGAACTGCTCCATGCCGGTGATCACGAACGGCCGGAGGTCCGTCTTCAACGGGCCGCCAGCGGGCACCGACAGCGGAATCGTCGTGGGCACCCCGGCTGGCCCGGTGACCGTCATCTCGTACGTGCCCTCCGCCAGCGGCACGGTCTTCTGCCCCGTGAACTGCTGAATCGGCTTGCCTGACTGGACGATGGTCGCGCGCGTTCCCGGGTCGGCGATGAACTCGACGCTCGTGGGCGATCGCTTCAGCGTCACTTCCGACGGTGAGAGCGTCAGTGTCGCGGAGTCGGCAAAGTCTCTCGACAGTGTCAGCGGCTCGAAGCCGGGCATCGAGAAGAGCAGCGTGTGGGGGCCTGGACTGATGCCGGAATACGAGAAGGCGCCGTCGCTCCCAACGGTCCCGATCGGCGCTCCGTCGAAGGACACCTGAAGCCCGGGCGGCAGTTGCTGAAGAGCGAGCGAGGCGGGCGTGGCAGGCGCGGCCGGAGTCGCCGGCGGAGGAGTCGCTGCCGGTTCACTCGCGGGAGCAACCGGAGCGCCGGCCTGGCTGACGTCCTCGCCAGGACCGCCGAGAATGTTGAACACGACGACGGCAAGGAGGACCACGGCGAGCCCGGCCAACGCCCCCCAGAGCAGCCGGTGCGACCCGCTCCGAGGCCTGAGTGCGGGTGCAGGCTTGGGCGCGGGCACGGGCGCAGGCGTCGGCATGGGCGCGGCCGTGGGCGCCTCCGGTGGAGCAGTCGCTTCCGGCGGCGTTCGCCGGCGGTCGATCACCAGTCGAGTGCGCTCGAGCGATGGCGCAGCAGGCTCGGGCGCGGTCACGGCCGGAGCAGGTGGTGGCGCCGTGCGATCCAGTTCCTTCCGCACGGCGTCCGCGATGGCGCTGAGTCGCGGATCGCCGGGGTAGGAGGACAACCCCTTCTCGACTTCCGTCATCGCGCCCGTCAGGTCGCCGGCCGCCTGCAGGCGCCTCGCCTGCGACGCATACCGCGGGACGTCCTCTTCGCGCTTCCGGTCGAGCGCCTGCGCGCGGAGGCTCTTCGCGAGGGCGTGATCCGGATCGAGCTCGAGCGCCCTCTCGGCGAACGCCTCCACCGTGCGCCAGTCGGAGTCCAGCCCCTCCTGCGCCTTCGTCACGAAGAGATCCCGCAGCGTCTGCCGCACGGCCGGCCGGTCGTCGAGCTGCAAGGCGATCTTGAGCAGGTCCACGCCCTGGTCGAAATCTCCCTGCGCGCACAGCTGCTGTCCGTCGGCCACGAGCTGATCGGCCCTCGCCAGGCGCTCCTGCCCCTGCACGGCCAGCTTGCGCAGCTCCGCCAGCTCGGCCTCGCCGGCGAACTCCTGCTCCGCCATGTCGAGCAGCTCGTGGGCGCGCGCGTAGTTTCCCACCTCGAGCTGGGCGTCGATCTGCCGGGCCCAGTTCGTGCGTGCCGCGTCGCGCGTCTGCTGCTCGAGCCGCTTCTGGAGACGCTCCCGCTCGAACGATAGCCCGGGGTAGATGCCGTAGATCGTCCGCAGCGTGTCGAGGTCGGCAAGCGCCTCGCTGATCTGGCTGGCGGCCTCGTGCACTCTGGCCCGCTCCACGATCGAATTGACCAGCGTGCGCTTGTCCTCGATTACCCCTGCGAGCCGCCTGAAGTGCTCTTCGTCCGGATACGCCGCGACGGCCTCTCGCAGCAGGGCCACCTTCGCTTCGAGATCCGGCTCCGCCTCGAGACGCCGGTCCACCTCGGCAATGAAGGCCGACAGCTGCTGCCGCTGCTGTTCGTCGATGTCGAACTTGAGGGCCTGGAACAGGGCCTGGTTCGGGTACTTCGCCAGGAAGTCCGTGCAGATCCGAAGTGCGTCCGCGAATCGCTTCTCGGCCAGGTGACGCTTCGCGTCCGCGTAGCCGGCGTTCATCGCGTCGTGCTCCGAGCGGACCTTGTCGAAGAAGCTCTGGTACGCCCCGGCCGCGTCAGGCGACGAGGCGTCGGGGGCCTTTACGTCGAGATCCAGCACCCGCCGCATCTGGCTGAGCGCCTGGCTGATCTCGCCGTTCTTCCAGGCGTTGACCGCCGACTCGTACATCTGCGTCTTCTCGCGCCTCAGGCGGACGTACTCCTGCTCTTCGCCCTCGATCTCCTTGAGGAGCTTCGTGGCCCGCGGGTCCTTCGGGCGGAGCACGAGCGCGTTCTGCAGCGCCTCGCGCGCGTGCCCGTAGGAATGGTTATCCACGTGCTGTCGCGCGAGCTGGATCCATTTCTCGATCTGGCGCTCGCTCCGGCGGTCCTCGATCTTGCTCTTGAGCCCGAGCGCCGCGACGTTGGTCGGGTCGAGCTGGAGGACTTCCTGGAGCTTCGACAGCGCGAGCGGATCCTCCTCCTCCTCGTAGCGGGCGCGGGCGCTCTCGAGGAGCTGCGCGATCGTCTTCTGGCGGGCGATCTGGTCGATCTGGGTCCTGAGGAGCGTGATCTGCGGATCGATGTTCCCTTCGGCCTCGAGCTCGCCGACGATCTCTGCGGCGAACTGATAATCGCCCTTGTCGAGCGCCTTCATGGCCGTCTGGATGCGCGGCTGCGTCCGCGCGGGGTCGAAGATGGCGATCGGCTCGTTGCGCGCGGCCTTCTGCAGCGTGTCGCCGAGCTCGCGCGCCGTGTCGAACCGGTTCCAGGGCTGCTTGGCCATGGCCTTGTGCACGACGCGGCTGATGGCGTGGCTGACGGCGGGATTGAGGTCAGAGGCGGGCGGAGGAATCTGCGTCAGGATTGCGTGGACGACCGCCTGCTCGCTCGCGGCGCGGAACGGCTGCCTGCGCGTCAGTGCCTCGTAGAGGGTGACGCCCAGCGAGTAGATGTCGGACTGGACCGACACGGGCTTGTGCTGCACCTGCTCCGGCGCCATGTAGAGCAGCGTGCCCTTGTCGAAGCCCGTCGATCGCGACTCCATCGTCACAGCGTGCGCCACGCCGAAGTCGATGATCTTCACCGAGTCGTCCGCCATCACGAACACGTTGCTCGGCTTCAGGTCGCGGTGGACGAGCCCGTGCTCGTGAGCGGCCTGCAGGCCCCGGCACGTCTGCGCGAAGATCTCCACCACGCGCTCGACGGTCAGCCGGTGGCTCGAGTCCTTGATCAGCTTGTCGAGCGTCTGTCCGGGCAGGAGCGGCATGACGAAGTAGGGCTTCCGGTGCCCTTCTTCCTCGAACTCGCCCATGTCGAAGATCTCGACGATGTTGGGGTGGCTGATCGACTTGAGCGCCGAGCACTCCTTGTAGAAGAGCTCGAGCGCGAGGGGATCGGTGAATTCGTGGAGGGTCTTGACGGCGACTTCCCGGTCCATGGGCGGCGGGTCGTAGGCTCGGAACACCACGCCCATTCCACCTTCGCCGAGCTTGGCCGTGACCTGATAGCGCCCTGCGATCGTTCCCATGGGCACAGACCTTCATTCTAGCGTGAAGGTCGCCCGCGCCCGGGTGCGTCACTTCACGGCTGCGACTGCTTTCTCGAGCTCGGCGAACGGCCCGACTCCGCCGTGGCCGCCGGCATTCGTCATCACGCGCAGCTTGAGACTGCGCACCGATGCCAGCAGCTGCACCGCCGCCGGAGATGCCGGCGCGCCGAGGCCAGGGAAGAAGATGTCGCTCTGGAAGAGCACCCCACCCTTCGGCACGAAGGCAATCACCTTCGGCTCCACGTGGGGGTTGCTGATGGCGATGAGCTCGAGGCTCTGGCCCCCGTCGCTCAGTACCTTCTTCCCCTCGAAGACTTCAATCGCGCCCACGGTCTGTCCGGCCTTGCGCTTCGTCTCGAGCGCGTCGGGAGGATTGGTGTGCGGCGTCTCGAGGATCATGCGCATCTCGGGCTCGTGTCCCTTCTCGACCAGGATCGTCGCCCCGTAGGACGCCAGCGTGCGCACGCCGCCCGTGTGGTCGTAGTGATGGTGTGTCACCGCCGCATAGCGGATCGGCTTGCCCGGGAACTGCTGCTGAAGCACCCGCGCGAGCGTGTGGCTCTGCGCGTCGGTGTACGCGGCCTCGACCACCGCCAGCCACGACGGAAATTCGACCACCAGGCTGTTGTGCGAGTAGGCGCGTGCGAAATAGACGCCCGGGGCGACCTTGTCGATCGCGATGGGCGAGTAGTCGCCCGCGGCAATGGCCGTATCGGCCGCCTGGTTCGCCGACGCGGGAATCTCGAAGACCTCAAGCGCGACAGCGTCGTTCACCGATGCTGACGCAAATTGCACCTCGGCGTACGGCTGGCCGCCCTTTCGGATGGTGATCTTGTGTGGAAGCATCAGGTCGCCAGCCGGCTTGTAGTCGCTCAGGATGTACTGCGCCGTGACATCACCCAGCATCGACTCGGTGTCGAGCACTTCGTAGCCGGCCAGCAGCTTCGAGTCCGGCTCGAAGAAGACGGTGGCCGACTCGCCGGAGGGCAGTGTCGCCGCCGCCGCTTTCAGCGTGCGCAGTCCGAGCGTCCTGTCCTGCGCGGGCTCCTCCGGAGCCGACTGCGCCGCGGCGAGCGCCACGGTGATCACGTTGCGGCGGAGCAGGAACTCCGGAGAGTTCTGCGAGCCCCAGCTGAAGAGGCCCGATGGAGACACGACCGCCAGCGGGCGGCCCGCGACGTTCTCGAGGCCAACCGCCTTGCCGTCCTTCTTGGTGAGGACCTCCTGCCGGTGCTGCATGAAGCCGTCGAGCTCGATCTGATAGTCGAGCGCTGCCCGCCCTCCCGCGAGATCGAGCGTCTCGATCACGTTGACGAGCTTCGCAGCGGTCTCCGGATCTCCGACGCGAGTCGTCTGTCCCAGACGGGCGCGCGTGCCGGCGCCGCCGCTCATCACGAGCGTCTGCACGGCGCGAAGCCGGTCGGCCCCGCCCATGGCGTTCACCGCCTCCTGCGCGAGCCCGCGCGCGGTCGGCGCGCTTGAGCATGCGGCGGCCAGAAGCCCCATCCCCGCGACAGCCAGTCCTCGAACTCCCGTCATGTGCATTCCTCCTCGAGCGCCGCTACTCTATCAGGTCTTTACAGGTGAACGGCGCGCGCCGTACCATTCGCCGCGAGGGACCGCAGACCGCGCGGCGATCCGTGGAGGGCACTCATGAACACACGTACCGGCGCCCTGTTTGGACTGACACTCGCGCTGATGTCTTCAGGGGACGTCCAGGCGCACCATTCGTTTGCGGCGCAGTACGACGCGAACAAGCCGGTCACGCTGGTGGGCACGGTCACCAAGCTCGAGTGGACCAACCCGCACGCACGCTTCTACGTGGACGTGAAAGACGACAAGGGCGTGGTCACGAACTGGAACCTCGAGCTCGCCAGCCCGAACGTCCTGCGGCGCAACGGGTGGAGCAGGACCTCGCTGAAGGTCGGCGACGAAGTCACCGTCGAAGGTTCGGCCGCCAAGAACGGCACCAAGATGGCCAACGCCCGCGTCGTCACGCTTGCCAGCGGCCAGCGTGTCTTCGCGGGGTCCTCCGGTGGCGATGCGCCCCCGCCGTCGCAGGCCAAACCATAGGAGAATCCTCCGGTTCACCCTTCTCGCTTCTCACTTCTCGGTTCGTGTTCACGTTCGGGCTCGGGACTGATGCGAAGTGCCCGTGACTAAGACGAGTTTGCTTCTGTCCGTCGCTGGTGCCCTGCTGTTGCTGGCTGGCCCGCTCGGAACCCGCGTCGGCGTGTGGCCGTTTGTCGTCGGCTTCCTGATGCTCGCCGTCAGCCTGTTGCTCGGGCTCGCCGGCGCGTCGCTCGCGCTCGTCGCCGGTGTCAAGACCGGATCATGGGCGCCGGCTCTGGCCGGCATCCTCGCGGGGCTGGCCGTCGTCTCCGTACCGAGCTTTATCGTGGTGTCGGCGCGCGGCACGCCGCCAATCCATGACATCACCACCGATCCCGACGACCCGCCGTTGTTCGTCGCGATTCTGCCCCTGCGCGCGGGCGCCGCGAATCCGCCGGAGTACGGCGGCGCTCAGGTGGCGGATCAACAGCGCGCCGCCTATCCTGATGTCAAGCCGCTCGTCCTTCAGATGGACGCCGGACGGGCGTTCGATCGCGCCATGACTGTCGTCCGCGATCTCGGCTGGGATGTCGTGGCCGACGACAAATCATCCGGACGAATCGAAGCTGTCGATACGACGTTCTGGTTCGGCTTCAAGGACGACGTCGTCGTGCGCGTGCGGGAGGAAGCAGGCCGCGCACGGATCGACGTGCGATCGAAATCGCGCGTGGGCGTCGGCGACGTCGGCACCAACGCCCGCCGCGTGCGCGAACTGCTGCGGGGGATCGCAGAGTCCAAGTAGTGTCCGGCTTCAGCCGGACCCGGGGCGGAGTTCACGTAGCGTCCGGCGGACCCGGGGGCGGGCGGGTCGGGTCCGGCCCCGGTTGTCGAATGCGACCTCAGTACGGGTCGCAGTAGATTCCCTGGCAGACGGGCGGCGGGCCGGCCGAGGACGACACTGCGCCAATCATTCCCGGATGAACGCCGCAGTGGTAGTTCGTTCCTTCCGCTGGCATCTGGACGGCGCGGCTCGTCGCTCCCGGAGCGATGTCGCCTGTGTCGATGGATCCGTCGTTGAGCATCACTCGGTGCGTCACGTTGTGG
>DASTDQ010000491.1:0-13121 GCA_035710305.1 Vicinamibacterales bacterium
CCGCGCAGCTCGAAGTGCTCCTGAAAGGACGCCAGGCAGCGGTGCGAGTTGGAGATCAACCCGATCTTCAGGCCGCGCCCCGCCAGCTCGCGCAGCACCGGGGCCACGTCGTCGTAGAGCTCGAAGTGCTGGCAGGCCGCCCACTCGCGGTAGATCTCGCTGGCGCATTCGTCCAGCCGCGGGCCGGCACCGCCCATCTCCTCGATGATGCGCTTGGTGTAGCAGACGAAGATGTCCGCGTCGTACACGTGGTCCTGGGCGGCGTCGAGGACCGACGATGCCGCGCGCACGGCCTCGTCGAACTTCGCGGCGTCGATCGTCATCCCGTAGCGCTCGCAGAACCGCGCGTACCCCTCGCCCTGAAACGTCGGGCCGGGGTAGATCAAGGTGAAGTCAACGTCGAAGAAAACGGCCGCGGCCCGGAACCGGCTCACGCAAGCGATCCTTCATAAGGGCCCGCGACAACCACGGTGGCGCGCGCGGGGTCGATGGCACGCCGCGCCGCCTCGTGCACGTCCTGGCGGCTCACGGCTCGAAGCAGTCCTGGCACGCGAACGTCGTAGTCGAGCCCAAGCCCGAAGAACTCAGCCGATTGCAGGTAGCTCGCAATTCCCACGTTGGTCTCCAGCGTCCTCGGCAGCGAGCCGATCAGGTACTGTTTGGACTCGGTCGTCTCCTGTTCGGTCGGACCATCCGCCGCCAGCCTGGCCAGCTCAGCATCGATGGACTCGACTGCCCGTTCGACATTCGACGGACTTACGCCGGCGCGGATCAGGAGCGGCCCTGGCATGAGACTGGCTTCGAGCGAGCTGAAGACGTAATAGGCCATCCCCTGCTGCTCGCGGATGCGATCGCCCAGGCGGCCGCCCAGCGAGTACTGACCAAGGATGTTATTCATCAGCCAGTACGCATAGTACGCCGGATCCGATCGCGCAATGGACACAAACCCGTACGCGATGTCGGCCTGCGACTTGTTCATCATGGGCACGACACGCGCGCGACGTGCTCCAGGGGCCGGCGCGGGTTGACGTGTCACGGGAGCGGCCGCCCCGGCCGTCCAGCCGTCGAAGGCCGCACGCGCGGCGTCAATCGCCCGCTCTGTCTCGATGTCGCCGACGAAGGCGAGCGACAGGCCGGACGGTACGCAGTGAGCGGCATGGAATCCCAGCAACGAAGCACGGTCGATTCGCTCGACGTTGTCGATCGTCCCGCGCACCCGGCGCCCGTAGGGATGGCCTCCCGGATACAGCATCTCGTTGAGCGTTTCTACGGCCACGACCGCCGGATTGTCCGCGTCCTGCCGGATCAGCGTGACGATCTCCCCCCGCCGGCGATCGACTTCGAGGGGGGGAAAGGTGGGCCGCATCACGATCTCGGCGACCATCCCGAGGACGTCCTCGAAGTCCTCGACGAGGCACGTGCACACCAGGGTGAGCACGTGCCGGCCCACCGTCGTCGCGAGCGTCACACCGCGGCCGTCGAAGCGTTCGGCAATCTCGTCGGCCGAGCACCGCTCGGTGCCCCGGTCGATCGCGCGGGACATGAAGTGCGCGAGGCCTTCCCCCTCCGCCGGGTCGCAGTCCGTGCCCGCGCGAATGTTGGCGTGCAGCGTCACGGCAGGGGTCGTCCGGGTCTCTTTGGCGATCACCGTCACGCCGTTGGCCAGCACGGCACGCGCCGGCGCCAGGCCCGGGCCCGACGTGTGGGACTCTGCGTGAGCCTGTATCAAAGACCGGAGTCCTTGGCTGGTTCGAAGCGTCCGATCGTCCGGCCCGCCGGGTTCAGGCGCTCGGCGGCCACGGCGTCTACCTGATCGGCCGTCACCGACTCGAGGGCCTGGCCGAGCGAGAGCAGCCACCGCCACGACGCGATCGTCTCGAAGAAGCCGAGCTGGTGGGCGATGTTCGTGATGCTGTCGTTTTCGAAGACGAGACGCGCGCGCAGCTGGTTCTTCGCCTTGGCGAGCTCCTGGGGCGTGACGCCGCCCGTGCGCACGCGATCGAGCTCGGTGAGGGCCGCCTCCTCGAGACGATCGAGCGTGGTGCCATCGGTGGCCGTGGCGGAGATGGTGTAGAGAAACGGTTCAGCGGTTGGCGCAAGAGCCCCGTTCACCGCCGAGGCAAGACCAGAGGCGACCAGTGCCTGATACAGCCGCGTGCTGCGCTGCGGAGGCGGAGTCCGGAAGCTCGCCATGATGTTGAGGCCCTTGGCGCCGGTGAGGACCGCGTCGAGCACGAGCAGGGCGAAAAAGTCGGGGTCGGTTGCCGCCGGGGCGTGAACGCCGATCCGCAGGTACGCGGTCGTGCCCTTCTTGGCGATCGTCAGACGGCGCTCGCCGAGCTGCTGCGGCTCGAGCGTGCGCTGCCGCCGCCCGACGTCGGCCGGCTTCATCGCCCCGAAATGCCTCACGACGGCGTCCATCACGTTCGCCGCCTCCACGTCGCCGACCACGACGAGCGTCGCGTTGTTCGGCACGTAGAACCGCCTGTAGTGACCGTACAGATCGTCGCGCGTCATCGTCTGCAGATCGGACAGCCAGCCGATCGTCGGATGCCGGTAGCCGTGCGCGCGGAACGCCGTGGCCGTCAACTCCTGGTCGAGGAGCTGCTCCGGGTCGTTCTCGCCCCCTTGCAGCTCCGAGATGATGACGGTGCGCTCGGACTCGCAGTCGGCCGGGTCGTAGAGGCAGCCCTGCATCCGCTCGGCCTCAATGAACAGCATGCGGTCGAGCGCGTCCCGCGTGGCGGTTTCTGTGTAGGTGGTCTGGTCGATCCAGGTGTAGCCGTTCCAGTATCCGCCGTACTTCTCGATGATGCCTTTGACCTGCTCGCGCGGGATGTTGGTCGTGCCCTTGAAGTTCATGTGCTCGACCCAGTGGGACACCCCGGTCAGCCCGGGCGGCTCGTCCTTCGAGCCGACGCGGTACCAGCACCACACGGTGGCCAGCGGTGCGGTGTGGACCGGCTGAATGAGCACGCGCAGTCCGTTGTCGAGAACCTCCTCGCGCACCGCCGAGGCGTTCTCGGACGCGTGTTCGAGCGTGGCCATCCGCGAATTATAGTAGGCAGTAAGCCGTGAGCAGCTGAGCGTGGGCAGACGGCGGTCAGTTAGTGTGCAAACGCTGCTGCCAGCCGCACGAGGCGGACTGCCCACTGCCCTGCTGCGGGCCGAGCGCCGCCTACGATCACACAACGACCAATGCCAGAGTGGAAGGACACAGTCAATCTGCCCCGAACGGCTTTCCCCATGAAAGCCAGCTTGCAGACCGCCGAGCCGGAAGCGCTGGCCAGGTGGAAGGCGATGGATCTGTACGGTCTCATTCGCGAGAAGCGGCGCGGCGCCCCGAAGTTCGTGTTGCACGACGGCCCGCCCTATGCGAACGGCCAGATCCACCTGGGGACCGCACTCAACAAGGTCCTGAAGGATCTCGTCGTGAAGTCGCGCACCATGGCGGGCTTCGACGCGCCTTACGTGCCTGGGTACGACTGTCACGGGCTTCCGATCGAACTGCGCGTCGAGCGCGAGCTCGGCGCGAAGAAGCGCGACCTGTCGATGGCCGACTTCCGCAGGGCGTGCCGCGCGTACGCGGAGCGCTTCATCGGCGTGATGACCTCCGAGTTCCAGCGGCTGATGGTGTTCGGAGACTGGGACCATCCCTACGTGACGATGAGCTTCCAGTACCAGGCGGATATCGCCCGCGTGCTCGGCAAGCTCGTCGAGCGGGGGCTGGTCTACAAGGGAAAGAAGCCCGTCCACTGGTGCATCCATTGCCGGACGGCGCTTGCCGAGGCGGAGGTTCAGTACGAGGATCACTCCTCACCGTCGATCTTCGTCGAGTTCCCGCTGAACCCCGAGAGCCGGCCGGAGCTCGGCTCGCGGTTCCCGGCGCTCGCCGGGCGCGAGGTGTCGGTCCTCATCTGGACAACCACGCCCTGGACGATCCCCTCGAACCTGGCCGTCGCGTTCCATCCCGAGTTCGACTACGCCGCCTACGACGTGGACGGGCGGGCGGTGATCGTCGCCGAGGGTCTCGCCGAATCGGTCGGCCGGATCGTGGGACGGCCGTTCGACCGTCCCGTTGCGCGCATGAAGGGCGCGGCGCTCGAGGGGATCAGGTTTCGCCATCCGCTCTACGATCGGGACTCTGTCGGCGTCCTGGCCGACTACGTCACGCTCGAGCAGGGCACGGGCGCGGTCCACACGGCGCCCGGTCACGGCGCGGACGACTTCCTCACCGGCATGAAGTACGGCCTCGAGATCTATGCGCCCGTCGGGCCGGGCGGGCACTTCCTCGACACCGTCCAGCTCTTTGGCGGCCAGCGCGTGTTCGACGCGAACCCCAACGTCGAACGGGCGCTCGAGGCGCGGGGCCGGTTGTGGCACCGGGAGATGGTGTCGCACCAGTACCCGCACTGCTGGCGCTGTCACAATCCGGTGATCTTCCTCGCAACGTCGCAGTGGTTCGTTCGGATGGACGGTGAGGCGTCGATCAACGGCGGCGATGGATCCCTCCGCACGCTTCGGGACGCGGCGCGGCACGCGATCGATCACGAGGTGAGATGGCTTCCTTCGTGGGGCCGCGATCGCATCTTCAACATGGTGACGAACCGGCCCGACTGGTGCATCTCGCGACAGCGGGCGTGGGGCGTGCCGATCCCCGCAGTAGACTGCGTGAAGTGCGGCGAGGCGATCCTGACCACCCAGCTCATCGCGCGGGCCGTGTCGGTCTTCGAGCAGTACAGCGCCGACGCCTGGTACGAGCGCCCGATTGAAGAGTTCCTCCCTCCCGGCCTGGTTTGCCCCTCGTGCGGGGGCACGTCGTTCGAACGCGAGCGCGACATCCTCGACGTGTGGTTCGATTCCGGGTCGAGCCATGAGGCGGTCCTGCCGCGTTACCCCGAGCTGACGTGGCCGTCGGACATGTACCTGGAAGGCAGCGATCAGCACCGCGGCTGGTTCCAGAGCTCGCTCCTCGTCGCGCTGGCCACGCGCGGCCGGCCGGCCTACCGGCAGGTGCTCACGCACGGGTTTCTCATCGACCTCGAAGGCCAGAAGATGTCGAAGTCGCGGGGGAACGCGATGGTGCCGCAGGAGGTGATCAAGGACAGCGGCGCGGAGATCATCCGCCTCTGGGTCGCGATGACGGAGTTCACCGAGGAGCTGCGCGTCAGCAAGGAAATCCTCACACGCGTCGTGGACGTGTACCGGAAGCTCCGGAACACCTGCCGGATTCTCATCGGCAACCTCTACGACTTCGATCCCGCGACCGACCTGGTCCCGCTGGCACAGCTGGACGAAGTGGACCGGTACGCGCTGGCGCGCTACGGCGAGGCCGCTGAACGGATGCTCCGCGCGTACGACGAGTACGACTTTTCGACCGTGTCGCAGGCGCTGAATACGCTGGCGACGGTGGATCTCAGCGCGTTCTACGTGGATGTCACCAAGGACCGGATGTACACGCTCGGCGCCCGGTCCCGTGAGCGCCGTTCGACGCAGACCGCGATGTACCTGATCTCCGAGGGGCTGGCGCGGCTCATGGCGCCGATTCTTCCGGCGACAGCCGACGATCTCTGGCGGCACATCCCTGGTGCCCGGTCGGGCTCCGTTCATCTCGAGGACTTTCCCAAGGTGGAGGGCCTGGTGGACCGGGGAGTGCTCGAGACGTGGCAGCGCCTGCTGGATGTGCGCCAGCAGGTCAATGCCGCGCTCGAACAGAAGCGGAAAGACAAGGTGATCGGCACCTCGCTGGGGGCCCGGGTCGAGCTGCGGGCCAGCGGTCCCGTGGCCGAGCTGCTCGGCCGCTACCGCGCCGACCTGCCCATGCTGCTCAACGTGTCGGAGGTGTCGCTCGTGGCGGCGCCTTCCGCGGGCGAGGATGTCGTCCAGGTGGAGGTGCAGAAGGCCGCCGGTGAAAAATGCGCCAGGTGCTGGCGCTTCGTCCCCACGCTGCGCACCGAGCCGGAGTGGGCGGGCATCTGCGACCGGTGCGTGGATGCGCTGGGGCCGGTCGGGCGATGAGCCAGGCCCGCCCGACGCACATCTCGATCGTCGTGCTGGTCGCGCTGCTGGACCAGGTCGTGAAAGCGCTCGTCCGTCCAAGGCTCGACATGTTCGAGTCGATTCCAGTCATCACGGGGTTCTTCAGCCTCACCCGCGTCCACAACACCGGCATGGCATACGGGCTGATGAACGGGGTCGACTTCCCTTTCAAGACAGCGGTCATCGCGCTCGTGCAGACAACGGCGCTTGTCGGTTTCGTCTTCTACGCGGCGTCGCTGGCCCCCGGCCAACGGCTGACGCGCATCGGACTGGCGTTCGTGATCGGCGGCGCCGTCGGTAACCTGATCGACCGGCTGACCTGGGGCTACGTGCTCGATTTCTTCGACTTCTACTGGAGAGGCTGGCACTTCTGGGCCTTCAATATCGCCGACGCGTCCATTACGATCGGAGTCGCGCTGATGATTCTGGACCTCCTGACAGGACGTTCCCGTGTACCCGGCACTGTTTAGCATCGGCCCCGTCACGATTTACACCTACGGCGTGCTGCTGGCCGCGTCGTACCTCCTGGGGCTGCGCCTCGCGATGGTCCGGGCCCGGCGGTGGGGACTCGACGCCAACCGCGTCCTCGACCTCGGCATCTACATCATCATCGCGGCGCTCGTCGGCGCGAAGCTCATGCTGCTCGTCGTCGACTTCGATCAGTTCCGCCAGTCGCCGTGGGATCTGCTCGCGCTGGCGCGGTCGGGCGGCGTGTTCTACGGCGGCCTCATCCTGGCGCTCGCCGTGGCGTTCTGGTTCATCGCCAGGCACCGGATGCCGTTCTGGACGACGTGCGACGTCTTTGCGCCGGGAATCGCACTGGGTCACGTCACGGGACGGCTCGGCTGCTTCGCGGCCGGATGCTGCTACGGCAAGCCCACCGACGTCCCGTGGGCCGTCATCTTCACCAATCCGCTGGCCGCCGCCAACGTCGGGACGCCGCTCGGTATCCCGCTGCATCCGACGCAACTGTACGAGGCCGGAGCGGAGCTGCTGATCCTGGTGCTGCTGCTCGCGACCGAGAAAAAGGGCCGCCCGTTCGCCGGCCGCACGTTCTGGCTCTACATGCTCGTGTACGCGGTCTCGCGTTTCATCATCGAGATGTACCGCAACGACCCGCGCGGCGAGCTGCTCGGCTTCTCGACGTCCCAGATCATCTCGTTTGTCCTCGCGCCGCTCAGCGTCGTGATGCTGGCGTGGCTGTCGCGCGCGTCCCCGGACGCGCCGCAGACCCAGCGGAACCGTCGGCGCGTGGCTGCATGAATCAAGGCGAAAGGCACGAGGCGCAAAGCGAAACGCAGGAGGCGAACGGCGCGGGGTTCGAGTTCACGGTCGCTCGGGAGTTCGACGGACAGCGCCTCGATCGCGTGCTGGTCGCGCTTCTCGCCGGCTATTCCCGTTCGCGGATCCAGCGCCTCATCGCCGACGCGTGCGTGGTCGTCCATCGCCCGGGCCGGTCCGCCCGTCCGCCGCAGGCCTCGAAGGCGAACTCCGTGGTCCACGAGGGCGACCGCCTCACCGTCACGCTGCCCGCCTCCACGCCGCCGGCGCTGGCTGCCGAGGCGCTGCCGCTCGAGATCCTCTATCAGGACGCCGACGTCGCCGTGGTGAACAAACCGGCCGGCATGGTCGTGCATCCGGCGGCCGGTCATGCCACGGGAACCGTCGTGCACGCGCTCCTGCATCACCTCGAAGGCCTCAGCGGCATCGGCGGCGAGCTCAGGCCGGGAATCGTGCACCGGCTCGATCGCGGGACCTCGGGCCTGATGGTCGTGGCCAAGAACGACGCCGCCCATCAGGAACTGGCGCGCCAGTTCCACGACCGCGAGGTGGAAAAGGAATACATCGCGCTCGTGTGGGGCGTCGTGCAGGCGGGGCGGCGGATCGACGCCTCGATCGGGCGGGATCCCTCGAACCGGCAGAAGATGTCTGCTCGCGCCACGCGGGCCAGGCACGCCGTGACGAGGATCACGCGAGCGCACCACCTGCCGGGAGTCACGCTGTGTCAGGTCGCCATCCAGACCGGCCGCACGCATCAGATCCGCGTGCACCTGAGCGCGATCGGCCACCCGATCGTGGGCGACGCGACCTACGGGGGCTTGCGCCGGCGCGTTCCCGGCGATCTGCGCGCGGTGCGGCGGCTCGAACGGCCGTTTCTCCACGCGGCCCGTCTCGTCTTCACGCACCCGCGCGATCATCGCCGGATGGAATTCCTCTCGCGCCTGCCGGACGACCTGCAGCAGGTGCTCGACAGCCTGGCCGAGGATCCTACTGGTATGTCCTCGTGATTACTGGAGCGGGCCGCCCGTTGGTTGGCCCGCGACATCGCGGTGGAAGGGCTGTTGCAGGCACTACAGGTTCAGTTGATACAGTCCACTACTGGTATGTCCTTCAAGGACTACTACCGGCCGCTCCGTTGTCGCGGCCGGAAATCGTGCTTCGAAGCTCGTTGTTCGCGGTACTCTTCCAGTTGATACAGCCCACTAGATGAGCGAACAGCCGATCGTCCCGCGCGAGATTCGCCGGGTCTACGAGGGACGGATCTTCACGGTTTGGATTGAAACGATTCCGCTGCCGAAGGGCGGCGAGCTGCAGGCCGAGATCATCCGTCACCCGGGCTCGGTCGTGATCATCCCGGTGACCGCGAGTGGCGACATCGTGCTGGTCAGGCAGTACCGTCACGCGATCGGCCGCCGCGCGTGGGAGCTGCCGGCCGGGAGCCTGAAGCCCGGTGAAGACGTCGAACGAGCCGCGCGCCGGGAGTGCCAGGAGGAGACCGGTTCCATCCCTTCTCGAGTCGAGCGGCTCGGCTCGTTCTTCCCGACCCCCGGCTACTGCGACGAGGAGATGACCTTCTACAAGGCGACGGGACTGCGGCCGCCCGGCCCCGGCGATGAAGACGCGCACCAGGACGAGGACGAGGACCTCGAGGCACGGACCTTCGCGCCCGACGTCCTTCGACAGATGGTGGCATCGGGCGAGATCGTCGATCTCAAGACGATCGCCGGGCTCTGGCTCCTCGGGTGAGGCAAGGTCACTGCACGGGGGCGGGGGCAGGCATCCTCCGCGCCGTCTTCCGGTCGCCCCGGACCTTGGTGGCCGGCAGGAGGGCAAGCAGCAGCGCCTCGTCCACCGTCTGCACGTAGTGGATGGTGACGTCGCGCCGCAGATCCTCCGAGAGGTCCTCCTTCACGTTCCGGTCGTTGTGCTTCGGGAGGATGACCTCGCGGATTCCTGCACGCCGCGCCGCCAGCACCTTCTCCTTGATTCCCCCCACGGGAAGCACGCGGCCCGACAGCGTGACTTCTCCCGTCATCGCGATGTCGCCGCGTACCGGCCGCTTCGACAGCTCTGATGCGAGCGCCACCGTGATCGTCACTCCGGCCGACGGGCCGTCCTTGGGGATGGCGCCCGACGGCACGTGCAGATGGATCTCGGCGTTCTTGAAGAAGTCGGGGTCCGCGCCGTAGGCAGCCGCATGCGCGCGGAACCACGACAAGGCGGCGCGAGCCGACTCTTTCATCACCTCGCCGAGCTGCCCCGTCAGCGTGAGCGTTCCGGTTCCCGGCATTCTCGATGCCTCGACAAACAGCACGTCGCCCCCCGCCGGCGTCCAGGCGAGCCCGATCGCGACGCCCGGATCCTTCGTGCGTTCCTCGATCTCCTCGTCCAGGAACGTCGCGGCCCCGAGCAGCTCGGTCACGACGGGAGTGGTGATGACCAGGGCCGACTGATCGCCTTCCGCCCGGCGGCGAGCGGCCTTCCGGCACAAGGCGCCGATCCCGCGCTCCAGGTTGCGGACACCCGCCTCGCGCGTGTAGCCGCGGATGACTGTACGGATCGCCTCGTCGGTAATGGTGATCTGCTCGCGCGTCAAGCCGTGATTGTCCACCTGCTTCTGGACGAGATGATCACGCGCGATGGCGAGCTTCTCTTCCTCCGTGTACCCGGGGATCTCGAGCACCTCCATCCGGTCACGGAGCGCGGGCGGCACCGGGTCGAGCACGTTCGCCGTCGTGATGAACAGCACTTCCGACAGGTCGAAGGCCACGTCCAGGTAGTGATCGCGGAACGTATTGTTCTGCTCCGGGTCGAGCACCTCGAGCAGCGCCGACGCCGGGTCGCCGCGGAAGTCCGAGCCGAGCTTGTCGATCTCGTCCAGGATGAAGACCGGGTTTCGAGACTCGGCGCGGCGAAGGCCCTGCACGATCTGACCGGGCAAGGCGCCGATGTAGGTGCGGCGATGGCCGCGAATCTCTGCTTCGTCGCGCATCCCGCCCAGCGACACGCGGACGAACTTGCGTCCGAGCGCCCGCGCGATCGACTTGGCCAGCGACGTCTTGCCGACTCCGGGAGGGCCGACAAAGCAGAGAATCGGACCCTTCACCTCGGGCTTCAGCTTCCGGACAGCGAGGTACTCGAGGATGCGGTCCTTGACCTTCTCGAGGCCGGAGTGATCGACGTCCAGCACGTCCTTCGTGCGGGGAAGATCGATCACTTCCTCGGTTCGCTTCTGCCACGGGAGCATCACGAGCCAGTCCAGGTACGTTCGCGAGACGGTGTACTCGGCGGCGGCAACCGGCATCCGCGAGAGGCGGTCGAGCTCGCGCAGCGCCTCCTTGCGGACGCCATCGGGCATTCCTGACGCGTCGATCTTCTCGCGGAGCTCCTCGATCTCCTTCGTCTGGTCGTCGCCTTCGCCGAGCTCCTTCTGAATCGCCTTGAGCTGCTCGCGGAGGAAGTACTCGCGCTGGTTGCGCCCGACTTCCGACTGGACCTGCGACTGGATTTTCGACCCCAGCTCGAGGACTTCGAGCTCCTTGATGAGGACGCGGTTCAGCGCGTCCATCCTGGCGCGCACGTCCAGCGTCTCGAGGACCTCCTGCTTCACCGCCGTCGTGATCGTCGTCAGATTGGAGGCGATGAAATCCGCCAGCCGGCCGGGCTCCGACATGTTGGAGGCGAGCGTCTGCAGATCGTCCGACAGGAGCGGCGAGAGCGAGACGACCTGCTGAAAATTCGTCTTGATGTTCCGCAGCAGCGCGTCGATCTCCAGCCTGTCCCCTTCGTCCAGCGCCTCGACGGCGGGCGTGACGCGGCCCCGGAGGTACGGGCGTGCTTCCGTAATCTCGTCGAGCGTCAGCCGGGACAGGCCCTGCACGATGAGCCGCAGGCTGCCGTCGGGAAGCTTGAACATCTTGTGCACGTGACTCGCCGTGCCGATCACGTGGAGATCGCGCTGCCGCGGCTCTTCAACGGCGCCGTCGCGCTGCGTGAACACGCCGATCAGCTTGCCACCCGACATGGCCTCGTCGATCAGGCGGACCGAGGATTCGCGCGCGACCGCAAGCGGCATGAAGGAGTTGGGAAACAGCACCGTGTCCCTGAGCGGGAGGATGGGCAGCTCGTCGGGCACGACGAACGGGCGGTCGGCCGCCGGACCTTCGCCCAGATCCAGAAGATCGTTGCGATCGCTCATGGCAGGGATGCTCTCCTACTTCGGTGAGACGCGCAAGAAAAAGCCCAACTCCCAATGGCTGGGAGTTGGGCCTCGAATACCCGGAGTGCTCAGCTGGGGCCTGGGCCCCTGAGGCCTGGGCCACTGAGGCCTGGGCCACTGAGGCCTGGGCCCTGAGGCCTGAGGCCTTCTTAGTTGGGCAGGTCGTAAAACAGCGCCGACGAACCGCGCTTCTGCGCCAGCATGCGCTCGCGCCGCTCGGCAGTCTCGCGCGCTTCCTCGCAGTCCTTGCAGCGCATCGCAAACGGCAGGGCGCGCAGGCGCGCCTCGGCGATTTCGTCGCCGCACTCGAAGCAGTTGCCGTAGGTCCCCTCTTCCAGGCGACGCAGCGCGGCATCCACCTTCGTCAACGTCTCGGACTTCAGTTGGATGAGGGCGAACTCGATGTCTTCCTGAATATCGACCTCGGAGCTCTCCCCCTGATCGAGGACGTCACGATCCTTGTTGCCGTCCGCTCGCGCGTCGCGAATCTTGTCGTGCACAGCATTCAGCAACTCTCGACGGCGGTCCTCGAGCATCCGCTTGAGCTCGTCGTAGCGGCTCGCCTTTGCCGCTGCCTTCCTCTTCGTCGTTGTCGCCATGATGCCCACCGCTCCCTTCCTACGCCGCTCGATTATCGTTATCTAGTATTGCCGCCGCTATGCAATCGTCGTACCGTGCAATCTTGCCTCGAGGCCAATGGATGAATCCGAGGCTCGGTCAGCCCAGAAGAACGACGAACGGTAAAGTGAGTTATGTCGCTAACCTGTTCCCTTATCTAGGATTTAGTCTGACGACCCCGGTTCCCTTCGAGCCCGTCAGCTGATTAGACGCTCGCCGGGTTGCACAGGTTTTCGGAAGCTGTCCTCAAGCGACGACAGACCGAATCTGGCGCAATCGTTGTCGTACACTCACAAATACGTCGTGTAGCCATGGAGAAATTTCCAGTCCTCCGGTCCAGGCACGTCCTCGGGACCAGATCCCCAACGTCGAGTGTAGAAAAACAGACACTGTGATGAAATATCGCCGGAGCTTCCCGGGACATCTTCGGGCGTCAACCGCGCGTTGCTTCGGCCGCGGAGGTGTGCAAAGCTCGCCTCGTGGTCTGCCCCTCGTGCGGGACGCGGAAGGGTCGGCGCGAGTGTCCGGCCCTCGGCCGGCGCATCTGCACGATTTGCTGC
This sequence comes from Vicinamibacterales bacterium, assembly GCA_035710305.1. GTDB lineage: Bacteria > Acidobacteriota > Vicinamibacteria > Vicinamibacterales > UBA2999 > Gp6-AA40. Next base: position 12,718 of record DASTDQ010000491.1, read on the forward strand.
GGAACCAAACGCCTGGTGGAGATTGCGTGCCCCGCCGACTGCGCCTATCTCTCGGCGGCGCGCGAGCACCCCGCCGCCGTCGTGAAAAAGCAGCAGGAACGCGACGTCGCGATGGTTCTTCCCGCGATCAGCCACCTGACGGAGCGGCAGCATCAACTCTTCTTTCTCTTCCACAGTGTGGTCGCCCGCCACAAGCCCGAGGGATTTGCCCGCCTCATCGACGAAGACGTTGCCGAAGCCGCTCGCGCCGTCGCGGCAACGCTCGAGACGGCTGCGCGAGGCGTTCTGTACGAACACCACCCTACTTCGGCTACGGCGCAGCGGCTCGCGCGAGACCTGACGGCAATGCTGGCCGAGCTCCGTTCGCAGGGCGCGAAGGTGTACGACGGCGAAGCGGCGATCGC